>NZ_BAABMM010000001.1:0-7429 GCF_045865205.1 Candidatus Rickettsia kedanie
CGTTACAGTGCTAATACTTATACTCTTCACTTCCCTTTTTAAATATCATTTTTTCTAGCTAACAGAGTTGCAATTAGCAAATTCCTTGCAAATTGCTTACTTACTTTCCTTAACTTGACGCGTATGGTAAAACCAACTGTGTCACCCCGTGGCTTGACCACAGGGTCCATAAAAATAATAAAGAATACTAATAATTTTAGTATTTTTAACTGTATCCCGTGGTCAAGCCACGGGATACAGAGGTAAAATTGATCCACGCAACAATACCAAGCGGGAATCCAAAAAATAACTTCCATAATTGATATAGAAGTTACATATTTATTCCAAAGGCGGACTATCTACATCACCTAACATTTTAGAAGTATCCTCTTGGGTCTTTTGATTATCAACTAAGCAATGAACATAGTTATCTAAATCAATTAATTTTTTAATAATGATATTATTATTTGTAATATCTCCTATTTGTTTATCAATTTTTAGTAAAGCAGCTTTATCGTCTCCTAGCTTTTGTATCTTCTCAAATAAAATATCTAATGTCTTCTTATTAGTATTAAAAGCACTTTCTACGTCTTTTAGGGAGTTTTCAATATTTTGTTTTGTTATGGTTATTATTTTTAAAAACTCCTCTTGTTTTTCTTGCAATAAATCAAATACTTCTTTAAAGTTTTCTGTATCTTTGCTTGATATGCTTGCAGCCGTATCTCCGGCATTGTTAATGTGATTAATAAGATCAAGAGGCATTCTAGAAATAAGCATTTTACAAACTGTTTTCATGCCTTTCTTAGCTGCTGTAATTAAAATGTATTTTCGGAATACCTATCAATAACATAAATCTAGGAATAAGCATTTCGCAAGCTTTTCCAAAATCTTTAGAGTTAGAGGGAAGTAAGGTTAAATATGTTTTGCCTTTTTGCTCACCGGATAAAATATATTTTTCAATAATATTGATAGCGTCATTAGAAATTTTTGAAATGAGTATCTCACTAACTTCTTCTAAACCTTGTTCAATAGCAGAATGTAGAAGAGTATTATGAGAAGCATTAGTCTTGTTGAATAACTCAGTATTTTTTATCTTTTCAATTAATTTTTTGGCTTCTATTGTATTTTTTTCTTTTATTGCTTTTGTTAATTTATCATATAACACTTCATCAGACTCTATTTAAAAAAATTCTTTTATACCTGCAAACATAATTTACTCTTATTAAACTTAATTAACATTATAAAAATAAGTTTAGAAATATAATAGATATTTAATCGAGGATATAAAAATGGGATTTAAAGTAAGGAGTGGTGGTGGCCACGGTTGGAATTGAACCAACGACACAAGGATTTTCAGTCCTTTGCTCTACCGACTGAGCTACGTGGCCATGTATACTCGTTTTATTTGAAAAATTGGCTACGTCGTTCTACAAGTACTGCGGTACTCACGTATAAGCGCTGCGTTCCTAGTCTTGTGAACTCCTTGCTCTTTTCCAAATAAAACTTTGTCTACTCTTCATTTATTCAGATGATGCCTAAATCGTCATTGCGAGCGGACATTGTTGAGTGTAGTCGTTTTTCCGTCATTGCGAGAAGAATTACACAATAATTCAACGAAGCAATCCAGTTAAAAAATTCTGATTTACAGATTTTTTTTAATCTTTTTTTGGATTGACGCGTCGCTTCGCTCCTCGCAATGACGATTTGGTATCTACACAATAACACTTCCTCGCAATGACTGAAAAATCAAATACAACAATAAGCTTATAATAGATTAATCGGCTTTTGTCTATTCTTAATTAGTAATATTAGACAAAAATACTTAATTATGATATTATGAGCGTTTATTTTTATAACGGTTTTTTATGATCAAAATCGGTAATATAGAACTTTCTTCAAATGTAATTCTTGCTCCAATGTCTGATATTACGGACTTAGAATTTAGAAAATTGGTAAAAAGATTTGGTGCAGGACTTGTAGTTTCTGAGATGATAGCAAGTCGGGCAATGGTTGTGAAATCTAGGCAGTCAATGCAAAAATGTGCTATCATGCATGACGATCCGACAAGTGCATGCGTACAGCTAGCCGGCTGTGAGCCGAATATAATAGCTGAAGCTGCTAAAATGAACGAGGATATGGGAGCGAAAATTATCGATCTTAATTTCGGCTGTCCGGCGAAAAAAGTAGTAGGCGGTTATGCAGGTTCGGCTCTAATGAGGGATGAACAGCTGGCAGCTAAGATTTTTGAAGCTACCGTTAAAGCGGTGAAGATTCCAATAACGGTTAAAATGCGTATGGGGTGGGATGATAATACGAAAAACGCCCCGACTTTGGCTAAAATTGCTGAAAACTCAGGGATTCAAATGGTCACCGTTCATGGTAGAACGAGATGTCAGTTTTACTCCGGTAATGCTGATTGGGATTTTATACGATCAGTTAAAGAAGCAGTAAAAATTCCGGTTATTGCTAACGGTGACATCACTAATTTTGCTAAAGCAAAAGAAGCCTTGCAACAATCCGGTGCAGACGGTATTATGGTCGGTAGAGGAGCATACGGCAAACCTTGGATTATTTCACAAATTGATCATTACCTTAAAACCGGTGAAGGAAAACCTGCTCCATCTATAGCAGAGCAGCTAGATATCGTAACCGAGCATTATGAGGCAATAGTTGATTATTACGGCGAATCTGTGGGCGTACCTATTGCTCGTAAGCATATTGGTTGGTATAGTAGCGGTTTACCAAGTTCAGCAGAGTTTAGAGGTGCCGTTAATTTAATGAACAACCCCGCAGAGGTAAAAGAGAAAATTGCAGAATTTTATACGAGCGTTATGGAGACGAGTAAATGAAAAGAATTTTAAGTTTTATTTTTATAATATTGTTTTTTAATTTAATTTATGCGGATGAAAAAGCAGCGATTATAACTGATTATAAACCGGTATTTTTGCCTGTAATTGCTGAGAATAAAAAAATAAAAATCGCTATTCGTTCTTATGTAAATAATGAAAAATTATATTTCGTTTTAGTAGATCCAAATTCTTTTAAAACTGAGCTAACCCTACAAGAGCTAGTAATTTTACCTACAAATAACACAGAAAAAGAAAATCTTCTAAAAAAATTAAATAAAACTCCGTATATTGAAGCTTTAAATAAATATACCTCTGCACCTTATATGTTACAAAATTACGGTGCTACGAGTAGCATGTATAAAGTAAAAGGGCAGTTCTTGACGATTGATATGTGTCCTTCTTCCAAACGCTTTGAAGAAGATTTTTTTAAAAAGCTCGTAGAATTATCGAGCAAACTAAATAAACCTATTCCGATTGCTATATGTGTTTCAGGCTTATGGATTAATAAGCATACAGAAGAGTTCTTATGGTTATTAAAGCAACAAGAAAACGGTTATTTACAAATAACATGGGTTAATCATTCATTTAGCCATCCTTACTTTAAAGATAAACCTCTTGAAGATAATTTTCTTCTTTCCAATAAAGATGATTTTGAAAATGAAGTATTAGAAGCAGGGGAAATATTAGTAAGTTATAATATTGCTCCGTCGCCTTTCTTTCGTTTCCCAGGATTAGTTTCTGATCAAACATTAATAGAAAAGCTAAAAGATTTAGGATTTATTCCGCTTGGCAGCAATGCATGGCTTGCTAAAAGCGAAAAAGTTCAAGACGGCTCTTTTATATTAGTACACGGTAATAGTAACGAAAAAGCCGGAATAGATTTAATTATGCCGATGTTACCAGAATTAAAGTTACTTCCTATTGAAAAGGGGTTTTTATTACATGACAATTGATTAGCTAGATATTAAAATTGGAGCATCAATGACTCAAGCAGTAAAATCACCAGTCATTATAAATAAATACGGCAAATTTCTTATATCACCTGAAGAATATGAGAAATTTAATCAACTTGAAGATATGTATTGGGAAATGCAGGCAAAAAATGAAAGTAAAAGCGGTTTTTTATCAGAGAAAGAGAGTAAAGATTTTTTAAATAATATATTAGACTGTGTAAAGTAATAGACTATAACTTAACTTTTCTAGTAGGGCTTTTATCTCTTTGAATATCAAGTTTTGTACCAAATAACGGAGAAGCTTGTAAAAAATCAATAAGGGAAGATTCTGATGAATTTGTTATAATGCTACACAAACGTTTGTTTTCGTCTAATACTTCTAGATTTACTTCTATTAAAGGCTGCGTGAGTAAATGCTTAATAATTTCGGACCATTCTATTAAAATTAAATTGCCGTTTAATGCCTCTTCAAATCCAAGTTCGTAAATTTCTTCAGGTGATTTAAGACGATACAGGTCATAGTGATAGATAGTAAAGTTAGATGCTTTATATGTTTGCAGTAAGTTAAAAGTCGGGCTTATAATGCTCGTATTTTCACCGCAAAAATGTTTAATAATTTCACGACAAAAAAATGTTTTACCTGCTCCAAGGTCACCGTTAAGTAAAACTATATCATTTGGCTTTAAGCTGTGTGCAAAGAGTTTTGCAAGTTTTTTTGTCTCTTCCTCGTTATTTAGCGTATGCATTTTTTAACTTGATTAATCATTTGTAAATATTGGTTCTGAAAAGTGTTTGAATGAATATTCTGAACATTCCAGTTTTCGCTATTTAATATTATTATTTTAGCGTTTAATTTGTCGTATAATAGTGAATTTTGTTCGTTACTTAAAATAAGACATTTGTTATTAGACTCTTTAATTAAATCTTCTAGCTTGCTTATATATCGTAGACTTTTTTGACTTTCACTATATAATTTTGCAGTTTTAATATTAGTATTAAGAAAAAAATACTCGCTACTATCACTTAATAAAACTACGTCTTTTATCATTGCAAATTCATTATTTTTAATTTCTTGTAGCTTGCTTAATTCTTTAAATGCTGCTGAAAGGTTATTATTAATATCTTCTTGTAGCTCAGGAAAATTTTCACTAAATATTCGTGCAAATTCCTGTAGTAAAATTGCAGTATTATTAAGATCAAGCCAAATATGCCAATTATCTTTTATAGTGGTTAAAGATTTAATATTACTGATTTTAATAATATTTTTGCTATGATTATCAATTAATTTCTCGGCAAAACTGTCAAATTGTTCATTAATATAAATTGCTATATCGGCATTTTTAACTTTAGCAAGATCACTTGGCTTTATATTATGGTGATGAGGGCAATCATTGTTTACTGCTAAACTCTCGATATCAGCTTTATCCTTAACAAGTATCGAAACAATACTAGCAATTGGCGTAATACTTACAACTATCTTAGGCTTAGCGTAGCTAGTAAGGCTGAAGAATGTAAGGAATAGTAAAGTTAGAATCTTTCCGGTGTCATCCCGTGGTTTGACCACGGTATCCATTTTTTTGGATCCCACGATCAAGTCGCGGGATGACATTAGAAGTATATTATAAATCTTAATCTTCATAACTTTTCCAACAACTCCCATTTACTAGGCTTGAAATCCTGCTCTATCCAAAAATTTTTTAGATATTCTAGTTTTGCTCCTATCTCTTTTTTTTCTATATTCATATTTACTAAGTCATTACCGTTTACTTGGAATTTCGGACGTAATAATACATCATATTTATGAATAAATTCTTTTACTTGTGAATGGTTTAATTTACCGATTATGCTAGCTGCTAATAAATATTCCTTATAGTTCTTCTTTTCAAACCAAATTTTTTTTATATCACATTCAGCGTCATTCAAAAAGTTGATTATCGATAATATTTGTATTACTTCCTGTCTTGCGAATTTCCAATCGAGAAGAAGCTTTGAATTTATGTTTTTTAAATTATATAGTAATAAAGCATAATTAGTTGCTAATTCTAATTCTTTAGATTGCTCAAAAAATTTTATTTCATAATTTTGGATAGAGAATATTAGTTCTAATATTCCTATTTCAAACATAGCTTTTAAAATTTGTGCCGCTCTTTTTGAAACGATAATTTTATCCATTTCGCTTTTAATTCGCTCTCGTGATAAAGTTTTTAAGCCATCTTTTAAAGCTTTACATGCTTTAAAGATGCCGTCATCAAGCTGATTCGCATAATAGCTAGAAAACCGAAAAAAGCGTAGGATTCGTAAGTAATCTTCTTTAATTCTATCTAGAGCTTCCCCTATAAATATAACCTTTTTCTGCTGCAAATCCTTAAATCCTTCAAAATAATCATATATCTCGTTCTTAAAGGGGCAATAGCTTAAAGCATTAATAGTAAAATCTCGTCTTGCAGCATCTTCGGTAAAATCGTCGGTGAATACTACTTTGGCATGTCTACCGTTGCATTCGATATCTTTTCTAAGAGTTGTAATCTCAAATTTCTCCTTATTTAAAATAGCCGTAATCGTACCAAATTTTAAACCGGTCTGGATAGTTTTGATATTAGCTTTCAATAAAATATTTGTTACTTCATCCGGTATTAAATTAGTAGCTATATCGATATCATAACTGCTTTTTTCAAGTAACGCATCTCGTACGCAGCCGCCAATAAGTCTTGCTTGTCCTTTTTTATTTAAAAGGCTCAAGATTTTTTTATATCCTTTTGAAGGGATTTTTAAAGTTGTATGTATAACTTGCATTATTTGATTTTACCTATAGTATCGGGTAGTTTTTAAAAAGAACCCTAGGGTCATCCACTCGTTCCTTTATGTAATTCCCGCGTAGGCGGGAATCCAGTATTTTAAAGCTTTTAAAAAGCTCGATTTATCTCGATTTAACCTAGGGATACCCGCCTACGCGGGGATGACCTCGAGTAGATTTTACCGTACATTTCTTTTTATTGCAAAAGATAACAGGGATTTTTTAAAAAATCGTGATTAATTGTTATTAAGCTCCCGTGGCATTTAGCTTTGTAATTGAGATTGATATGAATTTCGGCTTTTTCACAATGATTATTATTATTAATGACAATTTTCTGTCCATGATTAGTTATGAAAATATTATCTTTTAAAGGTAACACCATACTATCTTTTTGTCCGAACCAATTAGCCTAATAAGTTCTATTAAATGTAGGCATTTTATCAGCATAAATTATAAGCTTGTCATCTTTGTCTTTAATGCCTACTGCCATATGATTTGTGTCAAATATTAATTCCGGCTTTGGAGAGTAGAACATAAATATAAAAGATATTATCATCATTACAAGACCAAGCAAACGCCACGAGGTTTTCCATATACAAATCCAAAAAAAACGAAAAAAAAGTAATATGCTGAAATTGGTAATATAACTGAAATACCATACAGCTCCCGGTAAGCTATTAAAATAGGCAGCTGATTTTATGATTATTTCAATAAAAAATCCTATGATAACTAAACAATTCTCAGCTATAAGCTGAGAGGTTATAAAGTGGAATCGATTAGAAATCGATCATCATTAATAGGCTCACCTTCTTGCTCATCAATATACTGCTGTATCATTTCATCAGTAATATTAC
>NZ_BAABMM010000002.1:0-13611 GCF_045865205.1 Candidatus Rickettsia kedanie
ATAATGTGTACTTTCAAATCATACTGGCTATGGCTACTTTTTCTATAACTCCTCATATCTCTTTATAAATTCGTTGCCAAGGTAACTTCATTATATCTTCCCTTCGCCTTTAGGCGAAGGGATTTCTCATCCCCGATAGGGACATTAATATATAGCTATCAAACCCAATCATAGTAAAAGGCAGAGATAGCAAAGCAAGCGGCATAAGAAAAAATGATGTTATTGGAACAACAATGAGATTAGCCGGTACTGAGTAAGTGGAAAATATGAAGAATTAATTAATTACCACCGGATCTGTTATAATACTTGCTAAGAAGCTTGAATAAATATTTGAAGCCATATAAAATTTACTGCTCCAAAAATGCCTTTATTTTCCCCAATTAACCACGAATTTTTTAAGTAAAACTCGAAACCTGTAACAAGTGATAATACGGCGATAAAAGATAATTGGAAACTTGAATGAAAAATATATTCGGGATTTAACGATAATATTATAAAAGCTGCAATTGCAAGTGAACGAAGAGGAAAGCAAGAGCGTCCGATAATAATACCGTAAATAAAGATTGCAGCAGTAATAAAGGCGCTAGTTGCTGCAATTTGCATACTGCTTAGCTCTAAATAACCAAAACTTCCTATTAGTGAACAATAAGCAGAGATTAATTTTATATTGAAATTATATGTCAAATAATTTGAGAGATTTAATAAAAATCTTGTAATAAGGAAAATAAGCATCCCAACTAAAGATAAATGCAAACCTGAAACGCAAAGCACCTGTGATATACCGCTTTGCCTCATATCATGTATTATTTGCCTGTTTAAACCTTTCGTCTTACCGCGCAATGTCGCAGCTGCAAAATTTCCTTTATCATTTCCTAGCTTTTCTATTAAATTATTATAAATATAAGAACACACTCTATCACTAAAGCTATCAAAATTTGTCTCGTTACGTTCTATAATTTGTGGCTGCGACATGGCATAGCCGTTTGCCCCTATATCCGATAGATAAGCATAAAAACCAAAATCATATCCCCCGGGGAGTATACTATTTTGCGGCTTATAGAGTTTAGCAAGCAAAGTAATTCTGCCATTTACCCTAATTTCTTGTATATATTGCTGCGGTATGCTAATCTTTACTTTTCGTAAATCATGATTAATTTTTTCTATCTTATACTACCTAATACTACTTTTCCTCCTATAATAGTCGGTTTTATTGATTCTATTTTACCGCTAATTTTTGTTATTATTGGTTTATGAAGTGTTACACCGTGTAAATTTATCACACTATATTTGGAGATAAATACGCCAAAAATAAAAGCAATAAGCATCCAGTAAGCAAACTATAAAAATATATTAGAATTTCTAGTAAAGGTTGATATTAGGAAAGCACAAAAAATGAAAAAAAATTGTTATAAATAAAAGCTCAAAATCAAGCAAAAAATAAACAATAATACCGTAAATAAAACTAACAAAATACCAAATATTGAAAATTATACTCTGCTTCCAAAGTTTTTTAAAATATTGTAGCATTTCCAATCAACAATTAAAAATACATTATATGTTATATCGATTATATTTTCAATCATTAGAATAAAATTCTCTTATAATGATCAGTTAAGATAAATTAACTGATATATTGCTTTTTATTAACTTATGTATTATAATGCCCAACATTTATTGTATGTAAAATTTTAATTTAAATTGAGATATTTGTAATGAAGAAGTTAACAGAACAAAATTTACTAAAAAAATCAAGATTTTTAAAATATTCTATGCTTACCTCTATTTCAGTAGGAGCGATAATGGTAATGCCTGTTGAAGGAATGGCGATGAGTAAAGAAGCATTTCGCACCGAACTCAGCAGGAAATTATCGCCAAATCAAGATACGACAAGTACCTCACCGCGAATAGGAACAGTAATTGTACCGGGACTGGAAGTAAACACATATACTCCATCTGAAATAAGAAAAATGGAAATATCTAAGCAATCTAAAGCATTTAATCCATTAAAAGATATTCCTATAGAGGATCGTTATAAAGTAGTAGCACGTAGTAAGTCTAATGTCGGGAAAGCAAGAAAAGCACGACCAATGACTAGAAGCAAAACACTTGTAGGTGCTGAAAAATTAGAGCAAAATCAAAATAATTATACTCCTGAACCAACAGAGCAAATGCCTCAAAAACCAGAAATTATGATAACAGCATCTTCGCCTACTGTTAGCCCAGCTTCAAGTGGCTTTGTCACTGCACCTAATACACCAAATACTACTCTGGTATCACCGGAACATTATACTACGGCACTTGGTACTCCGTCATCAACACCGGCAACTCCGTATCAGCCTACTCCAGATTCTAAACCAAATGATAATTTAGGAGCTAAGACACCACCAAATACAAACTCAAAAGTAGCACGCAGATTATCGTTTAGCAGTAGCGAACCGCAACAGACAGTACAGCCTAGTAAATCAACGGTTCCTCCGATACCGATAACACCTATACCGTTGCCTATAAAAAAAAGCAGTACTGAAATTGCAGCAGGAATGGTAAATAATATATTACAAGTTAATGAGATGTTAGGAATCAAGTTAGCTGAAGTAGAATCAACAATTAAAAATACCCAAGGCAAAAAAAATAAACAATCGTTACAACATCTACAAAAACAGATAGTTGTAGCACAGAACAAAACAAAAGCACTAACGTTAAAAGCTGCAAAGATAGGAATAAAAATAAAAGAATTAGATGAAAAAAATAAGAGTCTAGCCAGTTGTAACAAAGAGACAGGAGGAGTAAAAAATAAGTATAAATTCGATAAAGATAGTGCAGAAGTAAAAGCAAATAATAAAAAAATAGATGCACTTCAACAAAAGTTAAAAAATAAAAACGAGGAAGCAAATAGTTTATCTAGAGAAGTAGGTAGGATGGTTTTAACAAAACCCCAAGGAAAAGCTCCAGCTACGGAGATGCAGCCGGTTGGGTCATTCTTAAATCAGCAGCAACAACTAGAGATGCTTACTCAACAGCAGGAAGTCAATTCTGCTAGACAAGCTGTAGTCGATAAAATGAGAGTGGAAGAAAAAGTAAAAAGAAATAGTGCAGAATACAAAGATCTAATAAGTAAAAGAGAGGGAGTGCAATTAGAACAAAATCAACGACATATTGCTGTAGAAAACACACAAAAACAGCAACAAGTGGAGGATCAGCAAAGAATTGAAAGAGAAAAGAAAAGAAAAGAAAAAAATCATCAAAAAGAAAAAGCAAAAGATATAGTAGGAATCAGGGAAGATATTGCAAAAAAAATGCAGCAAATATCAAATGCTAATACAACATCGAACAGGTTGCAAGAATTAGCATTAAAAGTAGGCGCTATAGAGGATAAAAAGCAAAGACAAGAAGCACAAAAACAATTATCGCAAATAAAGAAGCAAGAAAAAGCTATAAAAGCGGTGGCAGATCAAGCTCAAAAAATATCGAATGATGCAAAAAAGGAAGTAAGTAGAACAAAGATACAAAAACTGCAAAAGCAAATGGGCTATCATGTTGCAATGGTAACAAATGATAAGATTGAAGAAAGTATAAAAAAACTGGAGAGACTAGTTCTGACTTCGTCAACAACTTCTTCTACTGCTACTATTTCTAAGCAGTCGTTAACAGCAAAGTCAACCATGCCATTAAGTCATGAGCTTCAGAGAATTTTGCCGGAGGCGGAAGATGGGTACTTAGAGCCAATAAAAGTTCAGCAGCAAATACAAGAAAATCGTTCAAAAGAAGGTTCAAATCCTAACTTTACAACATCTTTAGAATTATATCCGGAAGAAGAGGGGCTTAAAAGCATTGATTTAGGACTTGGGAGCTTGCCAAGAAGCGGTGCTTCGGTAATATCTCAACATATAAAGGAATTAAATAACCTAGCGTCATTGCCTTCACTAAACCAAATACAGCAAGAACGGTCCCTGATAACAACAAATTTGTTATTATCAAAAATATCAGCATTAAGTGATGATGATTTTAGAGCAGTGGCAAATGCAGTTCATCCTAAAATACGACCTATATTAATATGTAATAGGCAAAAAGAGAAAGAAGCTAAACTAGTAGAAGCTAAAATGGCACATCACCAAGCTGTTCAAGATGCAGTAAAAACTCCAAATAGTACTCAGGCAAAAGAGGCAGTAGAAAATGCAGCTAAGTTATTTGTGCAATATAATAATAGCTTTAAATTAACGCAAGACCTTCTTGATGAGCATAGCAAGAAAGATTATAAGACGCCTCAAAAAGTGACTAATTCCATTAATGGTTTGGATTTGGTAGTTCTTGCAGAATCGCAACAGTTTAAAGAACCTAGATCACAAAGTCTAGAAGCTCTTGATTTAGCTGGATCTGTATCATCACAATTGCAGCAAAATCCAAGTGATCAGGCGAAAAATCAAGAAGCGGTAATAGCAGATTGCTTTGCTCAAGAACAAGAAAAGCTAAAGATTATCAATTCATTCAAATCACCAAAGACAGATTTGGCTAAAGTTGGCTTGGGGTTTTCAAGTTCACCTGCAATTAACGGCTTAGAGGATTTAAGCGGTTCTAATGTTATGAAATTAGGGAAATTAAAAGCTGAGTATGACAAAATAACCAATGATTATCAAACTAAGGAATTGGAGTTAGAGACTTTAAATCACGATGATCCAAAATTTAAGAAGTTAATGCTTGAAGTATTTGAGATGTCGAAAGAAAAGATTTGGTTAGAAGGGGAGCTAAAGCATCTAGATACGGAATCTAAGCCTAAGGTAACTGAGAGTAAGCCGGTATTTTCACGTTCATCTTCAGCTAGTATCCTAAACAGCTTATACAACGATCATGATTTAAGTAGTTGTGATGTTGTGCCTCCAGTAGATACTCTAACTATAGACACTAATAAAGATTTGGTAGAGCACTATATAAGAGTATTAAGCATTGCAATACAAAAAATGGAAGCATTGCTTGGTTCAAGTGCTAGAAGTGAAGAACTTACTCATATTAAAGAAGAAATGGCTGATATAAGTAATATTATACAGGATGTAGAAGCATTAGATAACAGAATGCTTTTAGCAATAAATGTACGATTACAAAAACATAATACAAAAATTTCTTCGTTACTTCTAGAGCATGATACGAGCAAGGAAGCTGAAGATATTTTTGTTCAGTCATTGTTACAAGAAATGTTAGTGTCAGCTGGTCAATCAGAATCTACCTTACCTGCAGGCCAAGAAGACACAGAAGTAACAGACTCTGGTATTCAAAAAGCAGGAGATAAAGGGTTACTTGCACTACATGTATCAAGTAATGAGTGTGCATTGGCATTAAGTGACGGTATAGAAAAGGAATGTTTAGCATTAGGTGATGGTAGCGAAGATGAAGAAAGGTATGATTCAGGATTTGAAGAGGAAGAAGAAATAATAGAGCAATTATCCGATTTCAATGGGAGTAACCTTAAAATAACGGCAGTTGATACGGCTATTCCTCTTGAACAGAAAGCAACAAAAGAAATACAAACGCAAATTTCAGAAAATCCTCCTACTTTAAATCAAGCACAAGTTGTTAATGTTATTGTACATAATATGATTCGTAACAGATTAGATGCATCTATGAATATGGCTAATAATATTGTAGCGGTAGGAGCCGGTGATGAAGAAGAGTCTCGTATAAAAAGAGGTTTGTGGATGCGTGGTATGTACGGCACTAATAATCATGGACGCGTAGAAAATATGAACGGTTATAGAGGTACTAACAAAGGTGCTACTATTGGGTTTGACATTGAAATCGACAATAATATTTTAGGTATAGCTTACAGTAATGTTCATTCAGTATTTAAATTTAAAAATAGTAAAAATAATGACAAAGAACTTATTGATAGTCATGTGATTTCTATTTACGGACAACAAGCATTACCAAGGAATTTTGCACTACAAGCTTTAGTATCTGCTTCTAAAAACTTTATTAAAGATAAGACAACTTATTTATACGGTGATACTAAAATTGGAAGTAATGTAAAACATCGTAATCATAGTTATAATGCGGAAGCATTACTGAATTATAATTATCTTTTGCAGAACAAGTTTGTTATTACCCCAAATATCGGCTTAAGATATGGGAAGTCACGAGATGGGGTATATAATGAAACTGGTATTAATATACAGGAAATAGCTCTTACAATGAAAGAGAATAATATATTGTCTGGAATTGTCGGTACTAAAGTCAAAGTACCTTTAAAAGATGCTCTAAAATTTAATAATTTAGGTCTAACATTCCAAGGAGCGGTAGAACATACTTTTAAAGAGAAAACCCAAAGAATAAATAGAGCTGTTAAAATATTAGATAATACATTCAAACAGGATTATCTAATACCGAAGCAATCGAAAACATCCTATAATTTAGGAACGGGTATTATAGGCAGTATCAAGAATACTACTATTTCGTTGGATTATAATTATTATCTAAATAAACATTATAGAAGTCATCAAGGTAGTGTTAAGCTTAAGGTCAACCTATAATTTTTATACTTGCAATATTTGCAAAGTTGTTGTATAAAACTTCTAACTTACCGTCATGCCGTAGATTAATTCCATCATTGTCATACCGTGGCTTGTCCACGGTACCCAGAAAAAAAACTAAAAATACTAATATTAGTATTTTTAACTGGATTCCGTGAATAAATCACGGCATGACAACAAAGAAACTGAGCTGGTCATGGCCACTGTATGACTAATATATCTATTTGTCTACTTTCAAAGTGAAGGCCCCTTCGTCTAGCGGTTAGGACACCACCCTTTCACGGTGGGAACACGGGTTCGAGTCCCGTAGGGGTCACCATTCTAGATTTTCCTATAAACTCATTATCTCAAATAATCTAATTTTAAATTCAGAATAAAAATAATAGTTGAAAGTAATCACTTTTAATTTATAATGATTCAGAAAGTTTGGTTGAAAATACAAAGTTTAGTTCAATTAGAGCTAAGTATATTTATGAAAGCA
This sequence comes from Candidatus Rickettsia kedanie, assembly GCF_045865205.1. Classification (NCBI taxonomy): domain Bacteria; kingdom Pseudomonadati; phylum Pseudomonadota; class Alphaproteobacteria; order Rickettsiales; family Rickettsiaceae; genus Rickettsia; species Candidatus Rickettsia kedanie. The sequence goes on from NZ_BAABMM010000002.1 coordinate 6,997, forward strand.
GATGTGTTTTCTTCAAAAAATCCGGTTAATACAAGTGATTATCAAACAATTATAACGTGTCTAGAACAGAACGTCCCTTCATTTATTTATCTAGGTTTTAGCAATCTACATTTAACACTTCTGCAGTTAGAGGAAATAGCTGCTAAAATCCAAAATAATAATTTTATCGGTAATGTAAGCTGGGGCAAGATGCCTAATGCTTCTAATGATCTTGTACAAAAAATCGAAAGTAAAATTATCTTAAATAATCAAAACTATAAGCATCATCCTAATGACTTTGTGCATGGTTTATTTACTTTGCACGCTTATATAGATTCTAAAGAAAATGATATTGTAAAATTTGTTGTAGAAAAAGAAAATAGTGAAAAGGTAAAAATCTGAAATGTAAAAGATTGGAAACTATTTTAAATATTTAACAAGCCTAAAATAAGCAGATATTATGCAGTAGCATATAAATTTGAAAAATTAGATTTGCTTAAAACTAATTCACTGCTTAAAGCTCATTTTAAAAGTGTTCTGGGTGGACAGATAGTTGCACAGCAAGCGGCCGCATATGCAGCTACAGGGGAAATTACCAAATATGCTGAAGGGAACAATTATAATTTATCTTTTACCGGCCATTCCTTAGGTACATGGCTTGCAGAGCTTAGTTTATATTTTGCTCATAGAGATTTTCATTATCCAAAAGCAAAGGCAATCACATTTGATAGTCAGGGTTTAACTACAGAAAATCTTCAACCGCAGATGCATAGTCATGAAACTACCTTTGACGTGAAAAATTTAAATATAACAACTTATTTAGCAGCTCCGAATTTTGTAAATGTCTGTAATTTGCATATTAATAAAGCATATAGATTATTTCCTACAATTACTCCAAAGCATACAGGCAAGATAATAAATATATTAAATAAAACACCGATAATTAAAAACTATACTCCCTTGTTAGATGGCGTATTATCATTATCCGGTTATTTACTTGACCCAATACTAGGTATCCCAAAACCGGTAAGCCGATAAAATATGAACAGATATTAGATTGGCCTAGCATAGAATATAATCCTAAAGATAACACACTAATAAATAAGGCACTTGATTTTATACCTTTAGCAAGGCAATCTAATATATAAAAATGCTACTGCAACGACATTTGGAAGCTTCTTAAAGGTAATCGATCAGCTTATAAGCGGTAATATTGCAACTGGACAATTTTTAGAGGTTTATAAGCATTGAGAAAATAATGCTGCACAAAAGGAATACCCATCAAAAGAGATTATAACCCCTGAGGGAAAATGTGAACTTTCTTACGAAGGACATTATCGTACAGCAAAAGTAAACTTGTCTGTAGATATAGTAAATACGAATAATAAAGGAAGTAGCGATTACTATTTAAGTCAGTTCAATAATCTAAAGATAGATGCACAAGAAATATCGAGTTTAGTTAAGCAACAATTAAAAACCATAAAAGAGCAATATAAAATAGAAAGTAAAAATAGCAAAGACTACATATTTACAAGCTCACCTAACATTAAAGTAGATGATTTAAGAGAGCAAATTTTAAGGTTAATTGAAGTTAGTCCTGAAGCAAAAGAAGTATTAGAAGATAGCAATGCTTATACTAATAATGAATCAATTAAAGTTACAGAAAATATAATTAGCAATGTACCCCCTTTATCAACTTATAATCTGATTGTCCGTAATGAAATATTACAAAAAATAGAAGAAACTTTAAACAAAAAACGATTTGTAACAGTTAGTGCTTTCGCCGGAACAGGTAAAAGTACAATAGCTATAGCATATGGTGGTAAACAAAGAGATGAAGCAAAGAAAATAGTACGTTTTATTTATGCAGATTCTGCAAACAAGGTCCTTGGAACATATAGACAACTTGCTGAGGAACTAGGAATCAATATTAAAAATAAAACAGAAAAATTAATAATAAGTTTGGTTAATAAAAAGATTGCTAATTTCAAACCGGCTATATTATTTATTTTTGATAATGTCGAAGACTATACAGATATAGAGCCTGATCTTAACAGTATAATGAATATACCTAACTGATAAGACACAGGTGATAATTACTACTAGACATAATAATTTAAGCGATAATATAGAAAATATTAAATTACTACCTTTTAGTAAAGAAGAAGTAAACGAGCTTGGTGATAAAGAGTACGTATTACCATTTAAATTATCTAAAGCGGCAACGTATTTAAAGGAAAATAAATTACTTAAAGTAAATGATTATATTAATAGTTATGTTTTGAAGCAATTTGTTTAATAGCTATTTATATCCTAATAAAAATTTCACTTGTGTAAAAGAATTTGCTATATTCTACCCTGCATTAATAAAAACAATAGCAACCGAGCATCCAGAATATTTTATTGACGGCTCGATATTACGGATATGTGTTGATGATAAAGCGATTCTAAAGAAATTGTTAGGTCGTGGTTAGTGTGACTATGTAGTGTTACTGTCATCACGAGAAGAATCAGATTTATCCATTAAATTTTTAGCAATATTACTTTCTGAAAGCTTAGCTGATTGGAAATATTCGGAAACAAGTTTTATCACTTCATCACAAAATTCATCTTGTAGCTCTTTACTTGCGGTTGATTTTTGATTTTGAATTAACTGTATAGCATCAGATTTTTTATGCTCTAAAAATTCTTCAATTTCTTTAGTTTTTTCTTGAATGAGTTTCTTGGTAACTTCATTGCTTTCTTCTATCATTTGAGAGCGTAAAGTTTCTAATTTTTGTATTTGTGCGTTGGTTTGTTCAAAGAGCAAAGCAGCATCTTCTTTTAACTTTTCAGCTTTTAGAACTTTTTCTTGGACTTCTAAAATCTTAGCATCTAAAGAATTTAAAATGGCTTTTTTTGCCGGTCTATAAATTAAATATACAAAAATTACAAAACTCACGGCAAGCCAAAAGCTTTCATCTAGGAAATTCATTATTTTACTTTTATATTTTGTAGTAAATTCATATCTGCTTTAGTTCCGGCTATTTTTTCAATAATATTAACTGCGAGCTTTATTATTGCTTCGCTTTTATTAGTTCTAAATTGCTTAGCAGCTAAATTTATACCTTCAATATTTTGATTTATAGAGTTTTTTAAATCTTGCTCTAGATTCTTTTTTTTAATTAAAAATTCTGATTCTAAAGAGTCTATTTTTTCTTTTTTTAGCCTATCTATTTCGGTATTTGTTTTGTCTATTTCCTCGTTATAATATTTATTTAGCTTTTCTACTTCTTGGGTTAGCGTATCGGCTTGTGTAATATTATATTGAATATTTGTCTGTCTATTATTAAAAATTTCTTCGGCTTTTGGAGTTATAAATTTATAAACAAAGATATATAATAAGCCAAAAGTAGCAAGAAGCCAAAAAATTTGTGAATAATAGGTAGCAATATCAAATTGAGGCATCTTATTTAAAAATGAATTTTAAGAAAAAATAAGTAATATAGCAATTACAAAGGAAAAAAGTCCCATTGCTTCAGCAAGCCCTGCACCGATCAGAGCCATTCTTTGTAAGTTTTCTGCAGCTGAAGGGTTTCGTGCTATTGAACTCAGTAGAGAGCTAAATATATTACTAACACCTAGAGCCGCACCGTACATGCCGATAGCCATAAGCCCTATACCAATAAATTTTAAAGAAACCATGTCCATAAAAACCTAACTTTTAATTAATCAAAAAATTTTATCTAATTATCTGTATAATAGGCTTTGTGCACAACGCATCTAATAAAGAGGCATTTGAAGGAAATACAAAGCACAGAACCGCAACGTACAAAAAAGTACGTGAGGATTCGAGCATCGGATTGACTACAAATTACCTTTAGAAGCAAGTTGTGTGACAGGCCTAGTGTAAATTAATAGCATCATTAAGATACATACAAGATAAAATAGTAAAAATATAAGCTTGAAGTATTGCAACAAAAATTTCAAACCCAATTAGTATCACCATAAGAGGGATTGGCAGAAATTTCAAGTAAATCATTAATGAAACGGTAAAACTGGCTATTACTTTTAATAAAACATGTCCCGCCATCATATTAGTGGCAAGTCGCAATGATAAACTAACCGGTCTTGCTAAATATGTAAACAGTTCAATTACTATCATCAATGGTGCTAACCATAAAGGAGTACCGTATGGTAAAAAAAGAGTTAAAAAACGTAAGCCGTGTTTTACGAAACCAACTATAGTGACCGTTAAAAATACTAGAATTGCTAAGGTAAAAGTAACGATAATATGACTAGTAGCAGTAAAGCTATAAGGTGTCATACCAAGCAAATTACAAAATAAAATAAAAATAAACAAACTAAAAACTAACGGAATAAATTTGCGTCCTTTTACTCCTATATTCTGATTTAACATATCAGCTACAAGATTATAAACTATTTCAGCACTTACTTGTAATCTAGAAGGTACTAATTTTCGGTTATAAAAAGCTAAGTAAAAATAAGTTAGAGCTAAGATGCTAGCAAGTAACATATAGATACTCGAATTAGTAAAGCTGACGTTAAAACCGAACATTTTGATGTCTATCAATTTTTTGATATCAAATTGTGCTAAAGGGCTGTGAGTCATTTCCTTATTTTCTGCATTATAATGTTAAAGCCGGCAATCATTCCTATTATTGTAAATACAATAAGAAATAATGGTTTAGAATTAAAAAACTTATCCGTAAATATTCCGATTACGACCCCCACCATTGTACCTGAAACTAAATCTACAGCGATAGTGAACGGGCTAATTTCTTGCTGAACCTTAGAATTAGAAATCTTAGAAGTTTTGAAGTCTTTAATTCTTGCTTTGATATCTTTTAGTTTTTCCGTATTCATACTATATAGTATTAAATTACAAACTCATCTTATTTTTTGCTTTTTCTTTCTGCTCCTCTAAAGCTTTATTGACTGCCGTAGAAATACTATCTATACTATAATTTCCGGTTTGTACTCCGTTAACGAAGATAGAAGGAGTACCTATAAATTTTGGTGTTTTTGCTACAAAATTAGTATTAGCAATTAGCGTTTCAGTAATTTTATCACTATTTAAACATTGCTTATATTCTTCCGGAGGAACACCGCCAAGCTGACCTATATCAGTTAATAATTCTCTGTATTTATTGCTATATGCCCATTTATCTTGTTGTTGTAATATGATATTATGAAACTGTACAAAACTATTTATATCACCCTTGCAACGGGCTAAAATTGCAGCGTCTAAATCTTGTTTTGTAGCAATAAATTCACGAACCACATATGCAATTTTATTAGTATCGATATATTTTTTCTTAAGTTCCGGAAAAATTGTTTGATGATAATAAGCACAATGCGGACAGGTAGGAGAAAAATACTCGACTACTATAACATTTGATTTTTTGTTACCGAGAACCATATCATTAACATCAACTTTAAAAGTTACTTTAACAGGTTTTATTTCAGGATTTTTTTGTTCTTGTGAAGTCGGCGTTGATACTTCATCAGTCTGATTATTATCGTTAGCAGGTACTATCGATTCAGCTGCATTTTCAAAATTTACTGCTTCTTGATTTATTTCTTGAGAAGTGTTGTTGTTTTGCAGATTCTCCTGCTCTATTATTTGTTGCTCTTCTTGGTTCTTATTTTGTGTTTTTTCTTCTGAACAACTACTCAAAAATAATAAAAATATCGGCACGATCAAAATACTTTGCATAATTTTCCCTTAATTATTAACTTTCTCTACAATAAAAGCGTATCAATTTTATTTCAATAAAAATATCTACTTTATAATAGAAGCAAAATGTGCTATGCTATAGAAAATAATCGTCTAACATTAAGTTCTTAGGCACTAAAACCACTAAGGAGGCATTAATAATGGCAAATACAATACAATCCCAATCCGAAAATAAAACCGAACAAAAATCCGAGTTTAAAATAGGGCAGAGAATTGTCTATCCTGCACATGGAGTTGGTGAAATAACAAATATTGAATATCATACTATTGCAGGTACTGAAATTAAAGTATATGTAATTTCCTTTTCACAGGATAAAATGACACTAAAAGTGCCTGTTAGTAGAGCTGCGGTTGTTGGGCTTAGAGCGGTTGCAAGCAGAAAAGATTTAGATGTCATATACTCAACTCTTCAAGGTAAACCAAAACAAGGAAATAGAATGTGGAGTAGAAGAGCCCAAGAATATGAAGGCAAAATTAACTCAGGTAATATTGTAGCCATAGCCGAAGTATTACGGGACTTACATAAAAATGTTGATAATGATCGTTCTTATAGTGAAAGAACACTATACGAATCAGCTTTAAATAGGCTTGCAGGCGAACTTGCTATCCTTGAAAACATCCACCCAACCGAAGCAATTAATAAGTTAGTTGAAGTATTACGTGAAAAATTAGTAGCATAGATATACTCGTTGAACTTGAAAAATTGGCTACGTCGCCTTTGTAAGTCCTCGGATGCTCAGGTATTAAGTATATACTCCGCTCCTCGGCTTACCATACGCGTCAAGTTAAGGGATGTTTATAAGTTTAAGAGAAGATAAAGTAGATTTTTTTGTTTTCCTATATTTATCTTTTAAGCAAAAACTTACCCAAGCTATTCGTAAATTTTTAAAGAAGTT
>NZ_BAABMM010000003.1:0-14943 GCF_045865205.1 Candidatus Rickettsia kedanie
TACTTATACTCTTCACTTCCCTTTTTAAATATCATTTTTTCTAGCTAACAGAGTTGCAATTAGCAAATTCCTTGCAAATTGCTTACTTACTTTCCTTAACTTGACGCGTATGATTGCAGGAAGTGCCATGCTCCTTGTAGTCGCTCGCAATGACAACAAGGTCATACTAACTTACCCTACCAACAGATAGTTCATCCGGAATTTCTCAAGAGACACAGTAACTACATAGTCAACAAATTCTTTTAACAATTTTGGATCAGTTACTTCTTGTCCTTTATCGTCATAAGCAGTTAAAAGTTTTGAATTAATTTTTTCAAGAACTACTTTCCTAATATCATCAATATTATGCGTACCGTCTAGCATTTCTAAAATATATTTTTCGTGTATAGGTATGCCTATCATATCGTTAATTCTATTAGTAACACTAAACACGTGAGTTGAATTATTGAAATGTGCTTGCTTTGCTTGGTATCTTGCAAATTCGCTAGTTTTAGGTTTTTCAGTGATAGTTGCTATAGCATGCGGCTTGGTCTCAAATATTTTGAGATAACCTTGCAAAATGAATGTGATAAAATGCTGTTCTAATGCTGCTAAGAAATCTTGTAGTGGATATTTACTAAGCTTTTTACAAGCTTCTTTTGCTACTTGTTCTAAGCTTATCGGATTGCTAATATTTTCAGTATATACATATAAAATAGCTTTCATAATCGGCGAAGTGGTTGAAATAAAAGGCTCAGGTAAATTTTCATAATAGAAGCTAATATTTTCCTGTTCGTTAGTTAAATCAACTTCTTTTTCCGGAGTTACCGGTCTAATATTCAGGGTAGTGTAAAACTCTTTTAAATTGTTAAATTCAATTTTTCTGTTTATAGATATGTTTTGATGACATAATAATGTCGAGCGGAATTTTCTATTAGTGATAAAATCCATATATTGCTCAGTACGCACAATATCATTAACGGCTTGTAGCTTTTCTGCTGCCTTAGTAGGTAAATTACCGATAAACATTGCGATAATGGATGTATCACCTAAGTAATTTAAATGATTTTTTTGAGCTTTTTCTATGAATTGATGAAAATATATACCTGTATTAATTTCACCTAAATATTCATGTAGTACGTATGAATCAGTATATGCAGATAATAATTTTGCTTCATCTCGGAGGAAATTAGCATAAGGAGTTGCAGAACTTTCTAATGAGTCATTGATGAACTTTAAAAGTAATCTAGCTTGCTGTAATTTATCATGGCTAGTATTAAATAACTCTGAATGAAACATCATCATTTCACGTATTGTTCTCTGCATATTCCAACCAGGCAGCGTATTATAGCTTACAAAGGCTATACCGTTTGGATTTAGCAGTGTATTACAGACTTCGAGTATTTTATCTTGTACTTCTTTAGGCACCCATGAATATACGCCATGACAAACTATATAATCAAACTTACCGTATGACTCATCAAGGTCCAATATAGATAATGCCTTTAGTTCGATATTTTTTATTTTCAAATCGCTGATAATTTTTTGACCTAATTCTATTTGCGTTTTGGATAAGTCAACACCTAGAGATTGTGATTTAGGATATGTTTCAGCAAAGTTAAAAAGATTAACGCCGACTCCGCAACCGATCTCAAGTACTTTAGCAGTTTCAAGAGGTGAAGGGTTTAGCCCGAATAGTTTGCCGATAGTTCTTAAATACGGCGGGGAGGTATAGCTGAAAGTAAATGGAGGATAAGGTACTTCATCATAGGATATTTTATTAGCTTGTTTTGTCATATATTTTTCTTAAATAAAAAAATAATTCTAAAGAGTTGTAAAAGATTAAGCAATATATTTTATAAAGTGTTGTTGTATGGCTCTAGAAAAATGCTATAATGAATTTCATACCGTGGCGTGACCACGGTATCTAAAAAACAATAAAAAATACTAAAATCATTAGTATTTTTAACTGGATCCCGCGATCAAGTCGCGGGATGACAGCGGTGGATTGTTCCACGCAAGCAAGCCTTAAGTAGGAATGACATAAAAGCCATGCAATAACAGCGTTTTTAGCTAGAAATGACCTTATTACACAACCTATAACTTAATCAATTGTGCTTTACTTGCAAAATTTTCTATTCCCTCTAGATCGTTAGCGGTAACCCATAGCTGTATGCTTAAAGTGGTAAAAAATTCGATTAAATATTGACGTCTTTTGTCGTCTAGATGCACAAAGACCTCATCTAAAAGTAAAATCGGTGCTATTTTAGTTAGCTTTATAGCATAATTCATTTCAGCAAGGATTATTGCAATTAGTATAGCTTTTTGTTCACCAGTAGAACAGAATTTGGCTAAGATATTTTTCTTTTGATGCTTCACTAAAAAGTCGCTTTTATGAACTCCAAAGCTAGTACGACCAAGTAGTTTATCTTTGCTTCTTGTTTGATAAAGTTCTGCAGTAATAAAATTAACAATATTTTCTTCGCCATCTAATATTTTTTGTTCAACAATGCTGTCAATCAATAAATCGGCTTTTGGAAACTCATTTTCAAGTTCATCTATTGCTTGCTGCATAAATTCTAAGGTTTTTAAGCGATTATTAGCAATATGACTAGACATATCAGCCATCTTTGCTTCAATAATTTTAAGCCAATTATCATCTCTTATGTCTTCTGCTAGAATTTTATTTCTCTCATGCATGTAATATTCGTATTTACTAACTAACACTGCATGCTGTGGATCAAAATTATAAACTATTCTATCAAGAAATTTTCTTCTATCACTGCTACCACTTGTAAAGATTCCTTCCATTTGCGGAGTCAGCCATACCATACTAGTGAATTTACTTAACTCATTATTAGCTATTTTACTTTCGTTATATTCGGTTATTCGCCTATTTGAATTGCGTTTGATATGCGTACTAAACTCTGCCAGTCCTAATTGACTTTGTAATAAAGCTTTAACGATGCAATAATCTTCTGAAGCTTTGCATATATCGTCAATTTTAGCCGACCGCAGTCCTCTACCTGGATAAAACAACGATATAGCTTCTAAAATATTAGTTTTACCGCTACCGTTTTCACCTATTAAAATTATTGGTGTATTATCTGTTTTTAATTCAAGATTTTTAAAATTACGATAATTTTTGAGGCTTAAGAAATGTAGGAAGATATTTTTCATTTTATGAAAGAGAATAATAGTTAAATTATTGATACGTTGTATACTAGGTGAATTTCAAAAATTGGCTATGTCGTTCTTAAAGAGCTGTGGTACTCACGTATTAAGTATACGTGCCGCTCCTCGCCTTGTGAACTCCTTGCTCTTTTTAAAATTGACCTTCGTATACCAACTCTTCATTTACTCGAGGTATACCATCTAGAAATTGCCATAGTAGTGTTGCACCTTTTATCGCTCCTTGATATACTAATTTTTGTTCTTGTGAGCTTAAATTATTAATCAAATTTGCACATTACTTGTGTATGCCATTGATCAACTTTACTATGCACGATGAAAAATCGTAAAGTTCTGTAATCTGAAATTCCATAAAATTTTTACAACCCTTGAATTTTAGAGTCAGATACTTCAGGAGTATGACGCTCATAAACATAAAGTGCTCCAAGATCTATAGAAAAAGATTTCTCTGTTAATTTAAAATAACCTTGCACAAGTTTAAGTTGAGTCTAATTTAGGTTCTGAAGTGAGCTGGTTTCTTAAACAACTAAGTCCTTCAGCAAAACGTTTCCATAGTTCAGGGTGATTTTCTTCACCTTGTTCTTCTTCTATAAGATTACCAAGTAATATTTGCCTAGCTTGTATATCACTACATTTGGAATGTATTGCACTTATATAACGTGGGAAAGCTGTAACGTGATGATAATATTCTTTTGCGTAAATTTTGTAAAGTGGTATGAGTCAGTTTGCCCATATTCCATAATTGATAAAATGGATGATTTAAAAGGTTATATTGTTCAAGATCAATATTAAGCTGTTCTAAAAATTTCATGTTACCTCTTTTTTAATGAATTTGTAAATTTGATAATCATTTGTTTTATCTATTATTATAGGATGCCATTCTGCTAAAAGATTAAGAGGGAAAAAAAGTATCTCAATCATAATTTTTATTTATTTTTGTAAGTAAAAATTCATCAATAAGATTTTACTCTAGGAAAAAAATCGCTATTTCTACCCCTCCAACCATAAAAATTTTCTTATCAGTAAAAGGTTTTATTACCCGCCAAAAATCATCTAAAGATTTAATAAAAAATATATTGTTACTATAAAGTTGTGGTGGTACATTCTTTGAAAAAACAATACAAGTACAATTTTTTAAAATCTTTGCAGGTATAGAGTCAAAGGTTTTTCGTCCCATAACTATAATATTATTTTTTACCGTCTGATAAAAATATTCAAACTCCTTAGTATAAGACCAAGGCATCTGACCTTTATTACCTATCACTCCTTGTGGATCACATGCCATTATACCGATGATTTTTCGATTTTTCATGAGATGACTGTTTAATCATATGGTCTGCTACAAAAAATCTTTGATACTCTATAACATTATGCACTCGTAAATAATCAGCTCCATGCTCTGTTAAAGATTTTGATATTGCTATTGTTTCTAAATCTCTTTCCGATGCTTTGGAATTATAAAAAGCAGAAATATAAGATTTTCGTGAGTGTCCTACCAATATCTCACATCCTAGATTTTTAAATTTTTAAATATGTTGTAATATATATTAAGTTTGATAAACGGATTTTCCAAAACCAATTCCAGGATCAAGAATGATATTGTTTCTATCAAATCCACATTTGTCTAATCTTGTTATTTCTTGCTCTGCCCATATATCTAAGCTAGCAAGCGGAGATTTACCGAAATTAAGGCATTTTTGTTTTTGCGGTGGAACGGTTAATGAGTGCATAGTAATAATTTTACAATTATAATCTGCAATTAATCATCATGTATAGTCAGATTATTTTCAACCAAGTTTATACAGGAAATAGGGTATTTTTTTTAAAATACGTTTAATTACTTCAGGAGTGAAACTATCAATACTGACTATAACTTCTGTTGCCTTTATAACTTTCCCTAAACTCTTCAAGAACATTCTCAAGCCTTACATATTCTTCATCTTCATTAATAATTAAAGCAGAAGGACGTGTTGATTGTGATCCCAGCTCAATTATTTTAGCTCCTTCATTTATCAAGTATACAAAATTTCTAACGGCATCTTCTTTATGAAAATTTAATCCTCCATCAGAAAAAGAATCAGGAGTCATATTTAAAATACCGACAAATTGAGGATTTAAAACAAGAGAGCGTATAACTCCTTGATTTTCAATTAAATGTGCTATTTCTGCAAAGGTTTTATTGTTGTAAAAATTATTAGTCGGACATGAATAACGACATTCCACACTTAAACCTGCAATTAGATGAATAAGAAACGGTCTGTTTAATAATTCAGGATGCGGTATTTTTAAATCAGGCAAATCTATATGGTAATTACTCCAAAGTAGGATATCTAAGTCAATAACTCTTGGAGACCATTTAGCGTAAGCGCTTGCTCTACCTAGTTGTTTTTCAATCTTTTTAAGCTCAATTAGCAGTTGACTAGGCGTTAAAGTACTTTTACCCTGCACCACCATATTAAAATATAGTTTATTCCAAGCTTTATCGGCATTAGGTGGTAAAATAACTTGTGTTTCAAAAATAATAGATTGCTTAAGCAATCTAAAATTACAGCTTTTTAGTAAATTTAGAGCTTTTTTAATATTGAAAAGTCTATTACCTAAATTACTACCTATAGAAATATAAATCATAGTGCCTCCTTTCCTGAATAAGAAAAAGAAACTCCGCCATGCACTCCTGAAACCGGTGATTTTAATTTAGTAACGGTGACGTTTAGAAAAACCTTTTCTAATTTAGATGCGATAAAATTTTGATAAATAATATCATATATTTGTGCGGCTAAATGCTCGATAAGATTAAAGTGATTTTCTTGAGAAAGTTTTTGTACTAGCCGTACGATTTCTGCATAACAAACAGTATCGCTTATATTATCCGTTACAGTAGCAGGCGGAGAAGTTGATAGAAAAGGAGTTGTATGTTAATTTTTACAGGTTGAGCGTGGTGTTTTTCTTGAGTACTGCAGCCAAGATGTACCCAAGTTATTAGTTCTGAAATATTAAGTTTACATGAATAATTTAAGTTGAAAGCTTGATACCTTATCATAATGTTAATTTAGTATAAGCTCTTTATAAAAAGATACAATATTAAATTGAGATATCGCCACTTTTTTTAAAGCCGGCATGAGCTTTTTCAAGTTTTTTAATAAGTCTAGGTGAATATGATTTAATGTCTTTTTCCTTGCCGCCTTCATATTTTTTAGCGAGCTTCATTCCTCCTCTGATCATGTTATAGGCGAAGTTCATTAGCTTTGTTTCGCCTGCTATTCTTTTTGGGTTCATAAACATATAAACTTGATAAACAGCAAAGCTCTTTATTAAACGCTTTAAGTCTATTCTAGCTTGTTTGGTTAAATCTTGCAATTTGTCTTTTGGGTTTGCAAGGTTTTTATTAGCATCTCTAACTATTTTAGAATGCTGATGCATTAAATAATTACTGACTTCAGCAACATTCTTGTTAATGCGCTTCTCATCCATTTTAAGCATTTTAAGCTTTAAGTTTTTAGTTTTACCTAAATATTTACGGATTAATAAGATAATTTGGCTTTGCAGTTGAGTTAAATCCATAGTTTGCTCGTTTAAGATAGCAAGTATTCGTTCTATCTCATACTCAAATTCTTCATTTTGGCTTAATTCTTCAAAAATTTCCTCTACCTCTTTACTCTCAAGTACAAGATCATCACTAATACCCATTAATGCCTCTTTTATTTGATCAGCAATTTTTTTGGTATCTTCGGAAAATTGATTATTTGTCATAACCTAATTCATCGTTAAATATAGCTATTTTTATACTAACACCACATTTTTACTTGTCTATAAAAATTGTATTAAGAGATATTAAATTTTTCTCATTGAGGATACTCTGAGGAATTATAACAAGCACCTAACATATTGCTAGAATCTTCATTATTATCATAATATGGTCTAAATGAAGATTAAGGTTTTTAAATCATCGAATTTAAGTAAAGATTCTTTAAAGTATGAATCATGTGACTGACTTGTCGTAATATGCGTATAATAAGTTTCTAGTTTTTCTGCTAAATTTTTGTATTTTTCAGCTTCTTGTATAAATTTAAGTTGACTACACGGTGAAGAAATCATTGATGTTAACTCTTTAGACAAATCATATAATATTCCATAAGGTTTAGCTCTTCCTTGTTCTTCTATGAGGGCTTTTGTATTAAGGCAATATACTTTGAGTGAATCTTGTAGACTTTTTACTGGTATATCTAGATTATATTGGTTATAAAAATCAACTTGTTTTGAATATAATTCAATTATTTCTGATGTTAATTTAGCTGTATCTTGCGAATTCTTTTGCTGTATGTTCTTTTTTAGTTCTGATTCTTTGAGATGTAATAATTTACTAAAAGCTTCTTGTGCATAAGATATACGAGTAGTATTTTTAAAATATTCTAAAGCTTTTACATAATTTCCGCTCTTAAATTCAATCTTCCCAAGTGTTATATTTGCCTATTCAAAACCAAGGTTAGCAGCATTTTCATATAATCCTATTGATTCTTCAGATAGTTTTGTTGAGCCATGAGCTGTATAGCTTTGTGCTTGTTGACAATAAATTTCTGCTAATTGATGTTTATATAAGTTTTCGTTTTTATAACAATCAATAATAGATTTATGAGGTTCTTTTAGTAATTTGTCTAATAAATTGTAAATAGGTAGCTCTTGATCAGGGTAACACAGGCTTATGTAAAAGCTGATCATATATTACTTTATCAAGATTTTGAGATATTTCTGTAATAGATTTAGAGGCGGTAATATACTTCCCAAGAGATTTAGCTTCTTGCTTGCTGACTGAGCCTATTAGTTTTTCTCAATTACTAATGCTATTATTTATAGTTATACCTAATACATTATTAAAATTCTTAAAGCTCTTTGTTAAAAATAATTTAATATTATCTAGATTTTCAACATTAGGGTCAGAATTGTTAATATGCTGTAAAAAGTTTTTAAGTTATATATATTCTTGATTGCTTTTAAATCTAAAACATCGTTATTTTTGATATCTTCATAAAATTTTTCAATAGTCTCATTTAATTTGTTATAGAATGAATCTTTATCTTTGCATATTGTATGCTTAAATGATTCTAATAACTTTTCTTTTATATTATATGCCCCAAGGTTACTAAATAAATCGTTAAACCATTTTGCAGAATTAATTGTAACCAAATTTTCTTTTTCAGAAAATTTGATGTCAGATAAATATTTAAGATAATTTAGAAGGTTCTTTAATTTATTTTCTGATTTCGGTGTTTCTAAAAGCTGATTTAATTTTTTAACAATTTCTAAGAAAATGCCTATAGTTTTGGCATTGTCTTCAAAACTTATATTACTTTCTATATTTTGTTCCCATTTTTTTTCTATATATGTTTTAAGCTCATTGATACTAATTAGTATTTCTTTATCAATTACATTTATAGCATTTAAAATATATGTTCGATTTTCACCATCGATTGTTATTTTATTATATTCATTTGGAATGATATAATTATCATCTGTAATATTTAATAGATCTTTATAGTTTTTTGCTTGTTCGCTAGCTTGAGGTAATAAATAAATAGAACCTTTTATTTTATTAATTATACTCTTTTGTTCATCGCTAAAATTACCGAGTTTTATAATGTCATCAATAATTTTAGATATACGAGTATTATTATTGCTTGTTGGGCTATCGGTTACTACTATAGATAAATTATCTTCATTTATATCAATAATTTAGTAAATTGTTCAAATATACCGACAAGTTTTTCTAGCTTGGCTTTGACAAGGGAAGAGTGAGAGTTTTTGGTTTCAATATTTTTTATTGCTAATATAAATTTAGTAGGAGTCGTACTTAGAATTTTTTGTAGCAAAAATTTATCAATAGTAGATTCAGAGGATGAATTAGAAGCATCCAAATAAGAACTTTTATATGTTACATACCTGTCGTTTTTTATATAAAAACTATCTAAAATATTTGAACTTGCTGTTAGACTTTTTTTGAGAAGTCCCAATCTCCATACTCATTACTTGCTAATATTAATGCACCGTCTTTAAGAAAATTAGCTATGAGATTTCAATCTTCTTTCTCTTGTCCTAATATAATTATAGCTTTATTACTCCTATCAATAATAGATTCATATTTCTCACTATCTTTATTAATTAAGTCGATAAAATTTTTATCCTTTAACATATCGGATATAAAATTGTCCATTTCTGCTTCTTCTGCCTCCTTTACTTCTTCTTTTTTCAACATCATTGTCATTGTATTTCTCATATTTTCTGCTTTATTGTACTCAATATTATCTATTATTTCAAACGAATTTTGATTTAGGAGTGTTTGTGTCGGTTGAGTTTCATTGTTGTTGTCATTTAGTATGCGAAATAAATGCTTTTCAGAAATAATGTTATCTACTATTTCCGTATTTTCTTGTTTTTTAACTTTATAATTTAAATGTTTTACATAAGCAGTATAATTGTACATGATTAATCTGTTTCCTAGTTGTTTTTTTATTTAATAATCTTAACTTTAAGATTAACTCATTAACTCAAACAATTTCAACCTAGTTAATAAATTAACCAATTTATTTTAACTAAAAATATGTATATGATCAAAATATCACAATTTGGATATTACGATCTTTCATATAGTAAAAGATGATTTTTATTGCATATATGATAAGAATAAGTTTTATTATAAATAAATATTAATAATTACTTAGATTATGAGACATAATAAAAACCAAATGTATATTATAAAAATTTTTATAGCCTTAGCTATGATTACGGGCATAATATGTTTATGTTTATTTTATTCTTCATTAACTCCGTCTAAGTTTAAGATTGGTACAAAAACTAGTAATATAGACGATTCGCCTAAAATTAAGTTTACTCTTATAGATCAAGCAGGAAAGAAATTTGATAATACCCATTTGCAAGGTCATTTAAGTTTGATTTATTTTGGTACTACCTATTACTTGTATGACAATCAAGCACTAAAAAGAGTAGAAGATATTATTAAGATTTTGAAGAAAGAGAATATTTCAGTACAAGTAGTTTTTATTACTCTAGATCCTGAGCATGATACAAGTGAGGTATTAAAAAAATATTTAGAAAAAATAGATGGTAATTTTATAGGTTTAACGGGGAAAGTAGAAGATATTGAACAATTAGCAGATCAATTTAAAGTCTTTTATACATCCAAAATATTTGATGTAGAAACACACGAATATGAATTACAACATTCTAATTTTGTGTATTTAATTAGCAGCCAGGGAAAATTTTTAAAGCATTATTGCTTAAGCTTACCGAAAAATGGTTAATAGATCATCTCTAAGCATTTCCTATTTGTGATGAGAAATATATTTCATCAATGCCTAAATGTTTTAATGCATTATGCCATTTATTTTCAGGATTATCGGCAAAAATGAATTCTTTATTACAATCCATAACCAACCATAGGTTTTTTTCTAATTCTTCTTCAAGCTGCCTTGGTTTCCATGCTGTATAACCGACAATGAATAAACTATTTTTAGGTCCTTTACCGAAAGCTATATCTTCTGAAATTTCTAAATTAGAGCTTACTGCTAAATCATTCTGGAAATCCAATAACAAATTTTTATTATAATCGCTAGAATGAAGAAAAAAACCTTTTGCATGTTCTACGGGTCCGCCAAGATATATAGGAACCATAACTGGGGTTGTTATTTCGTCATTTTTTATTTTAAAAAATGATTTTAAATCTATATGATTTACTAAGCGGTTAAATATTAACCCTATTGCTCCTTCTTCCGTGTGTGATAGCATATAAATTAAGGATTTATGGTAAATGCCTTTTGTAATTACATGCGGTGTAGCAACGAGTGTTTTACCGGATAAGTTATGAAAAATTTTATCGCCCATAAATAAAACGTTAATTATAATATTAGAGGTGATCTATAAAGATATTTTAATTGATAATTAAAGAGCTTTTTTAGCGAAAATGAATAAGATTCTTGTAGTAATAGTATTTCCTATTTCAAAAAAATCTCACAATTTGCAGCAAGAAAGCATTTAACTAGCTTTAAAATATCTTTATAGATCACCTCTTAAAGTATATAAGATTTAAATCCAATTATTCAATAGAAGTTAACAATAATGATCACATTTTTTGATATTACTATTTTTGCTATTATTGCTCTTTTCTCATTTTGCGGCTTATATCAAGGTATAATCGGGTTTTCAACTAGAATACTCAGTTTTATTACTTCTATAATGTTAGGATATTGCTTATATCCGTATATTTCTAAACTAATCGGGCAATATATGGAGAATGAGGTTATAAGAATAATTATTGCCGGTGTTATATCTTATCTTGTTTCTTTAATTTTATGTGTTTTTATAGTTTATAAATTTCTTGCTATAATTTCGTTTATGAGCAACGGTTTTATTGACAGATTCTTAGGGTTATTAGCAGGATTTGCTGTAGGTACTACTATCTCGTTAGTATTATTTTTTATAACAATGGTCTTTACTTCTGAAAACTATTTTAAAAGTAAATCTTTAAAAGATTTTGTAGTAAGTAGCAAGCAGAGCAAATATGGAGGAGTACTGAAAGTGTCCGTTACCACTGATTATTTAGATGCATTAAGTAAAAATATTATAGTTATAATTCCAAACGAGACTTTAAAATCTATTGAAATATTTGAAAATAAAGGCTTAAATAATTTCAAAAACTCCCTTAAGAAATCAAATGATTCTAACGATGATGAGGATATATTTTCTCAAGAGTTACAAAATGAGCTTTCTAATATAGATGATGAATAGGATGTTACTGCATAGCTATTATGTCATCATTCCCGCGTAGGTGGGAATCCAGTAACCTTTAATATCATCTCGTGGCTTGACCACGGGATCCAGTTAAAAATACTAAAATTAATTAGTATTTTTTATTGTTTTTATGGACCCCGTGGTCAAGTAACTAGGTGACACAGTGGGTTTTACCGAGCCACGCGGGCAATGCTTGCGTAGCTCATGATTACCTATCAAACAAACACCAGAGCCCCCTACCCCTTCATTAAACCGGTCTATTTCCTTTAAATTTTATAAATCACTTAATCATAATTAATTAATAAATATTAACCAATAGTAAATTTATTAATTAATTATTGTGCGTCGTAAATAAATAGTGTATAATGACCAATAAGTTAAGTGGTAAAAACATTAAAAACAATAAGTTATAGGGGAAATTATGACTAATATGAAAAAAACTTTTTAATAAACTTTTACTAGCAACCAGCAGTATTGGGCTACTTGCAAGCATGGCAAGCCTTGCGGCGGTTGTTATTGCTGTTCCGCACGAGAATAATACTTCTTACATAATGGATCCAATGCGAGGGGGAGACAGGTCTCAAAATTGGAGAAGTAATAATGGAGCTCAGCATCAACCGCAAAACGGGGATGATATTATTTTAAGAAGAGCTCATTTAATTAATTTTAATAAAAACATAAATATTAATGATATTAATATTTACGGTTATAGTGCAAGTACCTTTATTGACAATTGGCATAACGGTATTAACGATCAAAGAAAAATGGGAGGAATTATCATTACTCCTGGATTTGATGGTAACCGTAATATCACTATTAATAGTGATACTAATAATTACCGTATTGCAGGCAAGGCGGTTTTAGGAGAAGCATTAGTATATAGCAATAAAAACGCAAAAGTGCAAATCGATCTTTTAGAATCTTGAAATGATGTTAAATTAATTATTACCGGCAATGATATTAGTGCTGTTGATTCTATAGTAATGAGCGGAAGAACTAATGAAATAATTTTCCAAAGACCTATGAAAGTAAATACTAAAATATACGCTATAAACACATTACGAGGAAAAGTAAAAATAGAAAGTAATAATATTGTTTGTGAAAGCCCTATTGGTAATGATGGGAGAGATAATCATAGTATTTCTATATTTAAAGTAGATGATAATATATTAGTAACCTTAGAAAATAACATTGCTGCCGAAGATATTAGTTTAGGGAATAATTCTACAGTAATTATAGATGCTACTAAGTGCAATATAGATGTACGTTCCGGAATTGTAGTCAATAATACAGTAGACAACCAAGGTGTAGTTCAAGTAAAAGGACATGCAAAAAAATACGGTAACTTTTCATGCAAATAGGGGTACAAGATTTTAGAGCTGCTGAGATACAGATTGAAAACGGAAAGAAAACTGAATTCACACAAAAGGTATATTCAAAGAAGATTACAGTAGCAAGTAATGATGTCGTATTTGAAGAAAAACTTGATATGGCTCAGTATAATCAGAATAATAGAGGTAATAGAACTAATTTAATAAATACCGGTAATTTAGAATTTACGAATAGCGGTAAAGTAAAGTTTAATAAAGATTATGCCGGTACCATCACTACTAGCAAAGCCAATATAGGCGAAGTAACTTTTGTGAATATTCCAAATACTTATGAAGTTGGTGCAGTAAATAAAAGGATTAAGAAGTTAACATTTATGGGTAATCATGTTCATAACCTACGTAAAAATATTTATGCTGCTCAAGTTAACTTTGATGCGGGAACTTATAATGTTCATACTAATCCTGTGACAATCAATGGAAATGCTAAAATTAACGGTTCAACATTTGATCTTAAATGTGACTTAATTCTTAACGGTGATGTAGAATTTTCCGGTAATATTACATTTAATATAACCGGAGGATATAGTGTATTTTTTCAACATAACCTCCCTAGCGTAATAGCTGGTACGAATCGGTGCTCATTCTGCAGATGCAGTATCAGCATTATCTATTTTTAGGATTAATGGCGGTGCATTTATGCCTGAAGGGCATAATTATAATCCGGCTACAGGAACTATGAACTTTAGGAACGGACTACAAGTACAGCAAGCAGGGCAAGCAGTGGCTCAAGAAGTAGCACAGCAAGCGAGCAAGAGTTAATGCCCAAACACAAGCAATGCAGGCTCAAGCACAGCAAGGTCAAGCTCAAGTCCAAGCATTACAGTAACAACAGCAGCAAAAACATGCTCAAGTTCAAGCATTCACTCAGCAATGAGACCAAGCTCAAGTTCTGGTGCTCGCTCAGCAATGAGCGGTAGAATGTGTAAGAGTACAAGTTGAGACTGAGATATTACGTCAGCAGATAGTACTATTCGAACAAATAATAAACAATCCACATGCAACTGACTTAGCAAAGCAGCAAGCACGAGCTCAAGCTGAACCGTTACAACACAACAAGATGCACTTCAAGCTCCAGCTGACGCATTAAATCAACAACAGCTACAAGTACAAAATCAGGCTCGAGGATTTGAACAGCAACGAGTCCAAGCCAATAGACAGCTTCAAGGCTTAGTACAGCAACGAGCACAAGCTCAGCGTGAAGCTAACAAAAGGGCTGAGCAGCAAAGACTGCAAGCAGAGTATCAGCAACGTCAAGCTAATGAAATAAGAGTAGCTGAGGAATATGTTAAAAAATCTGAGCCGCAAAAATTAGCTGAGGCAATCAATAATACTATCGTTGTTTATACGGACAATACTTTTGTAGCGGGAGCACAAAAAGAAGTGATTAGAGAAAAATCTGCACTTGTTATGCAAAATCCTGAAAAGCACGCTGTAGAACTTGCTAAAGAACTAAATACCTCTCAGCTATAAGCTGAGAGGTTATAAAGTGGAATCGATTAGAAATCGATCATCATTAATAGGCTCACCTTCTTGCTCATCAATATACTGCTGTATCATTTCATCAGTAATATTACCCGCACTA
>NZ_BAABMM010000004.1:0-29323 GCF_045865205.1 Candidatus Rickettsia kedanie
CTTTCTATACTTTGGTATCCATATAATGTGTACTTTCAAATCATACTGGCTATGGCTACTTTTTCTATAACTCCTCATATCTCTTTATAAATTCGTTGCCAAGGTAACTTCATTATATCTTCCCTTCACCTTTAGGCGAAGGGATTTCTCATCCCCGATAGGGACATTAATTAATAATAAAGCTGAGCTTAACGAAGTGGCTAAAGTTGCTCATGATGATACCATCGTAGTGAGTAAAACAAAGCAAGAGCAATCTTTATTATTTTTAGTAAACTTAGCTCAAGTTGCACCTGATAATGCAAAAAAAGTAGTAGAGCATTTAACTGAGCAAGGAACAAGATCGGTTAGTGTAGCAAATGTTACGGCTGAAGCAGGCAACTGCTAATATTAATAATCACTTATCAGGCGGTACTATGATAGCCGTTGCAGCAGGTGATGAAGAAAACCCTATAATGACTAAAAAAGGATTATGGATTGCCGGTACTTTCGTTTCAAGTAATCAAGATGCATATAAAGGTAATCCTAGCTATAAAGGCACGGTATCCGGCGGTACTATCCGGCTGTGATCTTTACATCGGGGAAAATAGCCTGTTGGTATTGCATATAGCCGGATGAACTATGACTTTATTAAGTTTAAAGGTTCAAGCACTGGTGATAAATTATCAGTAGAAAGCGATATTATTTCTCTATAACGGTCAACAACAATTTAGTAATGGTCTTATATTACAAGAAATATTTTCAGCAAGTAACAGTCAAATCAACAAGAAGGATTTAAGACCGGTCGGACCTAATAGCTATAAAACGGCTAGCGGTAAATATACAAGCAAAGCTTACGGTTTTGAGGGTAATGTCGGTTATCAATTCTCTGTCATGGACGGTATAAATTTAATGCCTAATATCGGTATTAGATATAATACATATAAAGATAATGCTTATACCGAAACCGGTACAGGGGTGAATAATATGTATGTTGCAGGTAAATCCGGTAACTTAACTACTGGTATTGCGGACATAAAATTAACCGCTCCTATGAGATTATCAAATGATACTCAAATAGTACCGGGATTGCATGCTTCCATAGTAAATAGCTTTAGCAATAAGCAACCTAAGCAAATATACTAGCCATCAAGGTTCATTAAAGTTAAAGATATTGTTCTAATAGCATTAGTGTTATCTGGTAGCTTGACCGCGATTGTTGCGTGGCTCGGTAAAACCCACTGTGTCACCTAGTTACTTGACCACGTGGTCCATAAAAACAATAAAAAATACTAATAATTTTAGTATTTTTTACTGGATCCTGTGGTCAAGCCACGGGATGACAGAGGTAAAATTGATCCACGCAACAATGGTGGGAATCTAGTAAAACAGATAAAAAACTTGTTTTTTATCTGTTTATTTTATCAAAATATGTAACTTCTATATCAATATTGAAGTTATTTCTGGATTCCTACTTTCACAAGAATAACATTAAACAAAATTGTCCGATACCATAGTTTTATGCAGCAACCAATTGTTATAGAATACGTAAAATACGATTTACTTCATAAGAAGTAGCCTGTGCTAATCTTGTATAGATAATGCTTGTTATGCTTATTGACCTGCAATGTTCTATTAGTGCATAACTTGCTTCTAAGGGTAATTTGTGCGTCGACCCGGTACTCGAATCCTCACGTACCAAGTGTACGCTGCGGTTCTGCGTTCCGTGTCTCCTACAAATTCCTCCTTATTAGCTGCGTTATACAAGAAATCTAATGAAGATGACTAAATTGCGGTTGTGATTGGCTGCTAAGAGGACAAATAAAAATTATAGGAGGAATAAAATCTAATATTGTTTGTGAATTTAATATTATTACAGAACGTATTTGTCCAACTTCGTTTATTTTAGCAGGATCAAGCCTAGCCAAATAAATATCACCCCGTGTTAATATTTCTTTTTGCTACACCATTTTTCCTTCACAGGACCTAGTAATTCTGAATTTAAGTTTTCAGTGATTTCCGTCATTTCTTCTAGATATTTTTTAGATTTTTTCATTGCATTAAAGCTTTTTATAATATCGTTTTGTTCAAATTGAGACTGAAGATTATTGAGTTCATGTATAATGGCTTGACGAATAAATGCTGTTCTAGATAATCCTAGCTTTTTAGCAATTTCATTACTAGCTGAGTAATAGATAAGCTTGTCATATCATTTTTTATATATAACTTTATATTAAATATAACACTAAATTCTTATAAAAGCAATATATACTCGATAAACTTCAAAAATTGGCTATGTCATTCTACAATAGTTGCGGTACTCACGTATTTAAGTATACGCTACGTTCCTCTCCTTGTGAATTCCTTGCTATTTTTGAAGTTTAGCTTCGTCTACTATTCTGCATTTCACATCTGTATAATCATAATTCCCGAACCGGTTTTAGTATTAGCTTTTTGTTACTAAAGATATTGATTTTAGAAAAGAAGCTACTTTTTGGTTTTTTAAAATCACGTTTATAATTTTCACCAGTGACAGCATTATAGCTAGTAATTAAAGAAGGTATAACCTCGTTATAATATATTTTATAGAGGTCATGCATAGTTTCTTTGGTAGTTAAATATCCCCATTTTACGGCTTGTTGCGGTACTCTAGCGAGTGCCTCAATACAGGCTATAGCTTCTTCAATTTCAGGGTTTTTATTTTTATACACTTCAGCGTTTGGTGACAAATTAGCTTGCATATCTTTAAACATAGCATCAATCATTAATGCCATATATTTATCGGTTTTAAATTTTCTTACAAATATTAGATTATTCTTACTGCTATAATTTAAAAGCCGAAATTTATATATAAAAATCATGAATTTTATAGCATAAACTTTTAAACCGCTGACTTTATTTGCATTATAAAATTTAAGTTTCGTTTCATAATCTAGTTGTTTTTTCATACCTGCTTTAAGGAGCTTACTCAGCAAATTATGACAATTTATTATATCACTTTTTCTAGCAATTCGTACTTTATCGGTAGCTTTAGTACCAGAGAAATTAGCCGAATGGCGAGTTATTTGTCTGCCTTTATCATCTCTTTTTATATCAGCAAAATGCCCAAGTTCTTGAGCTGCGATAATCTGAAGCCTAGCAATGGCAGACCAGCCATTACCGTAAGTCGGATGCTCTTTATTGTTTTCAGCAAAAGGATTACCGCCGCATGAAACAAAAATAGCTACGTCCTTGCCGTTAGTGCTTTGCATACCGCTATTACCGCCCACTCGTTGCCAGCTAACCATATCCATCATATCGCCGATATTATGCGAATAGGTGAGAAATACTTCCGTCTTATTAAGAAGAAGCCATCTTATTACGATCGGATGAGCCGACTGAACAAAAAGACGTGCCAACATTTCGGTTACTTCTTTCTTAACCGGCTGCAATTTTTGTATTTGCTTTTTTAAATTGTCAAAAATTGATTTTATTTTCTGATCTGAAACAGCGTTTCTATATAAATTTTGAAAAAGCTTGGTAGTTTCAGGGATTAAATTCGGGCTTGTTAGTTCTTCTTTACTAACCATCAAGCTTATATTAAGAGCAGGCTCGGTAAATCTTGCAAAATTGCAGCAATCATCGGTATCTATCCGTAATTTACCAGATTTGATTAACTGCATCGCCAAATGCTCATACTCTATTTCCATATCCTGCTTATAAATAGTAGGCACACGGTCAAGAATGTGGTATATGCTAGTCATTATTTTAAATAAATTTATTGTTTAACATAACCTACTATCGTTATAACACCATTTTCATCTATATCTAAAAATAATACCTCTATTGCGTCAGATTCAAACACAGGGCCATGTTCAAATTACGGTTTAGGTTCAAGTTTTACCATAACTTTAACAAAATTTAAATTAGGAAATACTTTTTGAAAGCAATCTACAAACAATTTATCCGATAACTCTAACTTTATTGCATCTAATGCTTTTTTTCTATCAGTTGCATTTTTAATACAAACATTCATTGCCTCTTCTCTAAAAAATAAATGATGTGATTTTTCCATATTCAAAGCATGAAAATGATTAATAAATTTTACTGCTGCTTTATTTAATTTCAGCACAAGCTCAGGTTTATTTTCAGTATTTGCTCTGTCTATAGCTCCTCTGATAGCGTTTAAATATTGCATTTCAAAAGCTTCAGTGCCTAAAACAATTTTTTCATTAGGATTGTTATGACCGTCACGTATTAATATTGAAGTTTCGCCATTTTTTCCTTCAATTTTAGTAAGCTTTATACTGGTTTTCTCATGACGTAAAATTGCTAAAACCTGTAATGCCTCGGTAAAGCTGCCTTTTTCAACAGCTTCTTCAATTTTAGCTCTATTTGTTTCTAAAGGAACGCCTACTCCGGATATAGTTAAAAATTCTTTTGTATGATTTAATAAAAACGCTTCATCATTATCAAATTGTTTTTTTAATGATGAAAGCATTATAAAATTCTATATGTAGTTTGTTCATCTCTTGTTATTTTAATTAAAAATTATTATATAAAAATAGTCTATAAAAATATTTAACTTTATTAATTAAAATATGTTATTTATATGAATATTGATAAATTTACTGCACATGCTAAATCAGTGATAGCTAGTAGCCAATCTATTGCTGCTAAAAACGATCATCAACAAATATTATCTTTGCATTTATTATCTAGTCTTTTAAGTGAAGAAACAGGTATAATTCAAACCATTATTAATAATACCGGCGGTAATATAAAATTATTAAAAGATCAAGTGCAGCTAGAACTAAATAAAATCCCAAAAGTTCAGGTTGCGGGAGGGGGAAAAGTTTATTCTTCTGCTGAAGCTCTTAAAGTTTTAGAAAAAGCTAGTAGTATTGCTAAAGACAGTGGGGATAGCTTTGTAACCATAGAGCGTATATTTGAAGCATTAACTTATGATAATACTATAGCCGGTAAAATTTTAACGAATAATGGAATTAATAGTAAAAAATTAGCAGCAGCTATCTTACAGCTTCGTAAAGGCAAAAAAGCAGATACCGAATCAGCAGAAAATAGTTACGATGCTCTAAAGAAATACGGCAGAGATGTCACAGAGCTTGCCGAAAGCGGTAAGCTTGACCCGATAATTGGACGTGATGAAGAAATAAGAAGAACAGTGCAGGTACTATCACGACGTATGAAAAATAACCCTGTATTGATCGGCGAGCCCGGAGTCGGTAAAACTGCTATAATAGAGGGGCTTGCACAACGTATATTTAGTCAGGACGTACCTGAGTCGCTTATGAACTGCCGTATTATTGAGCTTGATATGGGAGCATTAATAGCAGGTGCTAAATATCGAGGTGAATTTGAGGAGCGTCTTAAAGCAGTACTTAGTGAAATCAAAGAATCAAGCGGTGAAATTATTTTATTTATCGATGAATTACATCTATTAGTCGGTACGGGAAAAACCGATGGTGCTATGGATGCCTCGAATTTACTAAAGCCAATGCTTGCTCGTGGTGAGCTGCACTGTATCGGTGCTACTACTCTAGACGAATATCGTAAATATATCGAGAAAGATGCAGCACTTGCTCGCCGTTTCCAGCCTGTTTACGTGAGTGAGCCGACGGTTGAGGATACTATATCAATACTTAGAGGAATTAAAGAAAAATACGAGCTGCATCATGCAGTGCGAATTTCCGATAGTGCGATAGTTGCAGCAGCGACGTTATCAAACCGTTATATTACCGATCGTTATTTACCTGATAAAGCTATTGATTTGATTGATGAAGCTTGTAGCCGTATGAAAATAGAATTGTCAAGTAAGCCTGAAGAGCTTGACGAGCTAGATCGCCGTATTATTCAGATAAAAATTGAGCTTGCAGCACTTAAAAAAGAAAATGACGAGCATTCTAAAAAGAAAATTACCCATTTAACCGAGGAACTCGAAAAATTAGAATCTAAATCATACGATATGAACGCTAAATGGCAGGCAGAAAAGTCTAAACTACAGCAAGCCCAAAAACTTAAAGAAGAGTTAGAACGAGCAAGAATCAATCTAGAGCGTGCCGAGCGTGACGCTAATCTCGCTAAAGCTAGTGAGCTAAAATATGGAATTATACCTGAGATTATGAAAAAGATTCAGGAAGCCGAAAGTATGGATAATAAAGGGCTATTAAAAGAAATTGTATCGGAAAGCGATATAGCAAATATTATCTCTCGTATCACTGGTATCCCAATTGATACGATGCTATCAAGTGAGCGTGAGCGTCTACTTGTGATGGAGCAGAAACTACGTGAATCGGTCATAGGACAAGATGAAGCAATTAAAGGGGTCAGTGATGCAGTTAGAAGATCACGTGCAGGTATTCAAGATATTAACCGCCCGCTTGGTTCGTTCTTATTCTTAGGACAGACAGGAGTTGGTAAAACTGAGCTTACCAAAGCCTTAGCCGGTTTTCTTTTTGATGACCGTAATGCGATACTTCGTATAGATATGTCGGAATATATAGAGAAGCACGCTATTTCTCGTCTGATAGGAGCTCCTCCAGGATATATAGGATATGATCAAGGTGGAGTGCTAACAGAGGCAGTAAGACGTCGCCCATATCAGGTCATATTATTTGATGAGGTTGAAAAAGCCCACCCCGATATATTTAATATTATGCTGCAAATACTTGATGATGGAAGATTAACCGATAGTCAGGGTATCACAGTTGATTTTAAAAATACTATTATAGTTTTAACTTCTAATTTAGGTGCTGAGATACTCGTTAATCAGAAAGAGGACGAAGATACATATAAAGTAAAAGATGGGGTTATGGAATATGTAAAAAAAGTATTTAAGCCGGAGTTTCTAAATAGGTTAGATGAAATTATATTATTCCATCGGCTAAATCGTAATAATATTCATGATATAGTGAAGATACAGCTTGGAAGCTTAAAGAAAATTTTGTTACAACAAAATATTATTCTTGAATTTGATGAATCTGCTTTAAATTATTTAGCCGAAAAAGGCTATGATCCAAGTTTTGGAGCAAGACCCTTAAAACGCCTTATCCAGAGGGAAATACAAAATAATTTAGCCAAGATGATTTTAGCAGGCGAAATAAGTAGCGGTAATATCGTGAAAATAGGTAGAGAAAAGGAAAAGCTAAGGATAAAGATAATTGATTAAGCTCTGCGTACGAAAACTAAATTATTGCATAATTCATAATTCTCATTAATCTTTCTTGAGTCTAGTCTATTACTTTATTATAAATATCCTTCTAACTTTGATAAATAAGTAAGTTAGATATAATAAAAAGCTAATGAACGGAGGTGTGAAGCATTATGTATAATGATGATGAAATAGATTACGAAACAGCAGAAGAAATATTGAAGAAATCTACTTCTGAAATGAGCTGGAAGAATTAAAAGAACAAGATGGAGTCAAGCTTGTAGAATATGTTGATGCTTACAATGAAGCAGAATTAGATGATAATAACAGTATAACTTTTAGAGAATTTTTTGCATTGTAAAGATTTCAAAGAAACCGGCTATATGAGGTTGTATGATAAAACAAAAGAATCCTATGAAATGCAATGTACTTTAATAATACTAACTAATGATCAATACCAAATGAGTCAAGGGCAAGTTGAAAATCTTACTACTTGGCGTGGAGAAACAAGAGAAAAATCAGAGGTGGGTATAATTTAACATAGGAAATGAATATTCTACAGAGCGGTTTATGTCTACAACTTCTGAGCAGAGTATTATTAATAATCATATGTCAGATGAATTAAAACCGAATCAAATTAATATTGAATATGAAATTGAAATGAATTCCCCTCTAGTAGGTAGCTGATATCTCTGCTATATGACACGATGGAGAAAAGGAAATAGTAGCATTGCCAAATACTAAGTTTGAAATAACTAACGTTAAGTACGATGATGATCATACACTATGTATTAGTATGAAAAACAAGCCAATCATATATGATACATGGAAACTTATACATTAGGATCCGATACTTCACAAATTGATATCATAACTTGATATAAAAAAGAAATATTACTTCCGAATTATGGATAAATCTTTATCCATAATTCGTATCAATTTAGAGTTAATAACATTCAAGTTCAGTTAATGTTACACTTTCAGTACCTGATAATGTATAACAATCATTACTAGTAGAGTTAGGAATTTGTAAATCAAATAATAGTGCTTTGTCTTCTTTATACGGATCAACGAAGTAAGAATTTGTAATATCTGTAACTATTGGCAATAAATAGGTTGTTGTTTCAATAAACTTATTCATAGCATTTTGTCCGTCTTTGAATATTTGATCAACTAGTTTTGTATCTTTATAAAAAGTATTTACGGCACTTATTAAGGTTATTGATATCTCATACATAATAACACCGTTTTTAATCATATTGGTTATATTAGAGTCTAATTTTGCTGTTTTAGAACAAATTACAGAAATAACAGTAGGATATTTATTAAATACATTAGGTAGTGCTAAAAAATTATTTACGGCTGAATAGGCAGAATTTGTTGCTTCTGAAAAACAGTGTAATGCTTTGTCTATGTTTTCATAATTGTTATTGCTCATAAACTTACCTCTTTTTTATATAGATAATTACCATGTTTCATGGTAATTATCTATCATACTACTAAATTCAGAAGTGTCAATATTAAAATTTATTTACTAATATCCTCTAAACTCCATCTAGCTTTTGGACAGAAATGCAAAGGAGTAAATAACTTATTATTGTAACGCTCAAGTCCTGTATATGCAATCATTGCAGCATTATCGGTACATAAACAGATAGGTGGATAAATAAGCTGATAACCATATGTTTTAGCACAATTACTTAATATTTCTTGTAAATATTTATTAGCAGCAACACCGCCGGCAATAACTATATTCTTCTTATCAAAATTATTTGTTATTTGTTCATATGCTCTAATAGCATCCTGTACCTTACTACTTAGAATTTCTCCTATGGTGAACTGAAAACTTGCCGCTATATCATTAATTAAATCATCATTTAGAAAGCTTGATACAAGCGAATTTTGCGGTTTTCGCCTGTGCTCATGTACTGTTGTTGTACGCTGTGCAAACTCTTCCTTAAATTCATCTTGTCTGAAGCTTTCTAAATGATGACATTCTTTATAATTAATTTCTTGCAAATTCATTATTAAAGTACGCACGGCAGTTTTAAGCCCTGAAAAGGACATATTGCAATTACCGCTGTTAATTATAGGTTTTGGAAATTTATATTTATGAGGATCGCCAAGTTTTGCTCTTTTCTCAATTTCAGGTCCTCCAGGAAATGCTAAGTTTAGCATTTTTGCTACTTTGTCAAAGGCTTCACCTACGGCATCATCTATAGTAGATCCTAATATTTTATATTTCCCAAGCCCTAGGACTGCTACAAATTGGCAATGTCCACCTGAAGCTAACAAGAGTAAATAAGGATAAGGGATATTATCAGTTAGCCTTGCGGTTAAGGCATGACCTTCTAAATGATTAATTGCAATAAATGGTTTTTTTAAAGCACTGCTTAGCGACCTTGCAAACATTGAACCGACTATAACACCGCCGATTAAGCCCGGACCGGAAGTTGCGGCAATTGCACTAATTTCTATTAATTTAGTATTGCTCTCTTTTAAAACATTTGTTAATGCTTTATCTAAATTCGATAAGTGAGAACGTGCAGCAATTTCAGGGACTATCCCTCCAAACACTGCATGTTCTGTATTTTGTGAAATGATTATATTAGATAAGATTTCTCGATTTTCGGTGATTATAGCAACAGCTGTATCGTCACAGCTTGATTCTATACCTAAAATTTTTATCATTCAAATTGACACTAATTAGAGACATTGTTAAGTAAAAAATGAGAGTTTGTGTTATGACAATAATGTATTGTGTTGCGTGGACCGGCTCATCCGTCATTGCTAGGAGACGTTGTTACATGGACATCCATGTAATTCCTGCGAAAGCAGGAATCAAAAATAATCTTAATTTGACAAAATAAACCTAAAAAAACAAGTTTTTTGTAGGTTTTACTGAATTCTCGCCTACGCGGGAATGACACCCAGTGTGCTTGCCGATCCACGCAACAAGACTCGCTCGCAATGACGATATTTATCTTTATTTAATAATGCCTAATTAGATACCTTTAAGGTATTGAATTGATTATACAGCTTATAAATAGATTGTTCGGCATCAATAATTTTTTTATTAACTATTTTTAGTAATTTTTCCGAAGGTTTGTCTGTTATTTGCGTTGCAGAACTTATTTGCTCTGCTAAATTTTTAAGTGATTCTTGTATTTCTACAAAAGATTTTTTAAATTGTGCTTTAATAGTAATAGATGATTCTTCTAGCTCTTTAATTTTTAAGCATAGATTTTCTAATAAATGATCTATTTTAGTTTGCATTAAAGTCAATTGTTGCTTTTGTTTTCCACTAAGATAGCTTAAAGTTTCTTGCATTTTTGCCTGTATACGTACTTTTGTAGTACGTTCAAGTGCTGAAGCTAAACCTATTTTACTCATTAAAAATATTATCCATTTGTGAACGTCAAAATGATACCATTTTGCACCGTTACGATAATCTGAAGGGAAAGCATGATGGTAATTGTGCCAATTTTCACCGAGTAAGAATAATGCCATCCACCAAATATCTCCGGCAGTGCCTTTGTAATATTTTTTACTACCGGCAAAGTGACATAAAGAATTAACACAGAATGTTGCTTGCTGCTGTAGGAATCTACCAAGTCCCATAAATACAAATCCTGCATATGCCGATTGTATAGTACCACCGACTAAGTAACCGATAAATAAAGGCACGACGATATTCATAAAAGCTGCTATTTGCCAATAATATTTTAGCTGCCATTTTAATAAATTGTTTTTTCCGTGCTTAGCCCAAGTAACGCGATCAATAGACTTATAGCTACCGCTTCCGACTAGCATCCACCCTATATGAGACCAAAGAAAACCTAAAACCTTATTATCAAACTTTAAAGGGCTATGCGGGTCTTGATCTGTATCTGTTTTAGCATGATGTTTATAATGATTCGATGCCCAAGATAAAGCCGGTCCTTGTAATGTTCCTGCAGACAGCATAATTAAGACAAACTCGGCATATTTATTTATTTTATAGGCATTATGAGACCATAACCTATGCAAACCAATCCCAACGGTAATATTATTAATATAATAACTAGCAATTATAAAAATAACTTCAGTTAGTCCTATCCCATAATCAAACGAATATTTAATTACAAGAGATATAATAAAAATAGGATAAAATATTAAAGCAAATAAAGCAGGCTTATTTAGTTTACTTAACATAAAATTTACAGTTTTTAGTTATAAAATAATTAAATTGGCAACGAATAAAATCTATATTATATTTTATATTATTAGTATACATAAACATAATTAGTAGATATTAACATACTGAATGCGTAAATACAAAGAAAATTTTGACAACAAAATTCTAGGTTATGTGAAGGAGAATTTAAATATTTATATTTTAAGATATTTTTTAACGAAAATTAATAAGATTTGTGCAGTAATAGTTGTTCCTATCTCAAAAAAATCTTATGATTTACAGTAAAAAATAGATTAATGCTCCTTCACAGAGCCTAATCATGATCCTTATTTAAACAATAACCGATAAAACGAACGGTTTTAATAATTAAATTGTCTTTCCCTAAGGCCTCTCTAATTCTATTTTATATTCTTAAATTTAATAATATTATCCTGTAAAACTGACTTAGAACGTCCCAATAATCTCTTTAAAGTATCTACTATTTGCTTAGATAAAAAGGGCTTATAAAAAAATAGTACATTATCATCTATTTCTGTTAAATTTAATTGCTTGTTTGGTAATAAAAATATTATGGGCGTTTTAGAAAATTTATTAATTTTTCTAATGTTATTTATTGTTATTAAAGGATTTTCTTGTAATTCTGCACTAATAATCATGATAGCAAGCGGCTGACTAAAAAAATAAGTTAATACTTTTTCTAAAGTTGAAGCCCTAATTATATTAAATCCTGCTCTCTATATATCATTACTTAAAGAAATATTAACACTTTTTTATTTTTTTCTTCTATAATAAAAACTTCAGGTAATAGCTTATCAAACACTGAATTAATCTCCATTAATATTTAGTAAATAATCAAAAACTTTTGTAATAATTTTCTGATTTATTAGGGTTTATAGCAAATTTTTTATAAAAAGAAACAAAGGAATAATAATTTTTAAAGATAACACTTGAATTTAATAGTTTTAGTTGCTATAAATAGCTTTATTTTAAAGTTTGTTTGTTGGAGATTTTTATATATCATGAGCTTTTATGAATCAGTTTTTATTATACGCCAAGACGTATCATTAAACGATATAGATAAAATCGTTGATGATTTTGTTAAAATTATTAAAGATAATAATGGCACTATCATAAAAAAAGAATATTGGGGGGTAAGAACTTTAGCTTACAAAATCGGTAATAACAAAAAAGGACATTATTATTTTTTAGGTCTAGATATTGCTGGCAATGTAAAAGAAGAGCTAGAAAGAAAAATGAAGTTTAACGAAAATATCATTAGATTTCTTACAATTAAAGCAGATTCAATTAGCAGTGAACCTTCACCAATATTAAAAAATCAGAGTACAGAGAATACTCCGGTAATTGATGTAACGATTAATGATTAAATTTGTAAGAATTAAGGTTAAAGAATGTTAAAAAGTAATAATGCTAGTGAAACAGCTACTCGCAAGGTAGGAGATAAAACTGCTAAAAAAGTATTTTTTAGAAGACGTAAAGGATGCCCCCTTTCTGTGCCTAATGCACCTGTTATTGATTATAAAAATCCTGAGCTTTTAATAAAATTTGTCTCTGAAGGTGGTAGAATGCTACCAAGCAGGATCACAAATGTTTGTGCAAAGAAACAAAGAAAGCTAAATAATGCTATTAAAATTGCAAGAATTTTAGCGTTATTACCTTTTGTATTTCAAGCTAAATAAAGGCATAATACATGGAAATTATATTAATAAAACCCGTAAGAAAATTAGGTAGAATTGGTGACATGCTCAAGGTAGCAGACGGATTTGGTCGTAATTATCTTTTACCGCAAAAATTAGCTATTAGAGCTACTGAGCCTAATAAAGAGCTAATAGTGAAACAAAAACACGAATTTGAAGCAAAAGATAAGCAAATAAGAGAAGAAGTAGAAAAAATTAATGCTCTTATTAAAGATCAAGAATTAGTTTTCATCCGTCAAACATCAGATGACGGTAAACTTTTTGGTTCGGTTACTAATAAGGAAATAGCCGATAAATTATCTAAAAATGTATCTTATAATATCTCTCATTCAAATATTATTCTTGATAAACAAATTAAATCTACTGGAATTTATACAGTTGCAATAAGACTCCATGCAGAGCTTAATGCTATAGTTACGGTTATTGTTGCAAGATCAGAATCAGAAGCACAAGATTATTTACGCGAACAAAAGACTGAAACTTCAGAAGATTTAGCTGAGTCAGCATAAATTTTTTTCTATCGTTATTGCGAACGAAGTGAGTGCGGCAATTTAGTTAAAAATTCTGCTTTACAGAATTTTTTTAATTATTCTCTGGATTGCCACGTCGCTTCGTTCCTCTCAATGACGGTTTGGTATCCATACAACAATGTCCCACCTATGCGGGAAAATATAATTCGTACACTACCGAATTAACTACGATATCCTTAAAATTTGTAACAATACTAATATTTTTCAACCATGCTATATGAAAAATTTGAGTATAATATCAATAATCTAATAGGTAATTTTGGTTTATCTAAAATAGCGGTTGCAGTCTCCGGTGGGAGCGATTCGGTAGCACTTCTTTATCTTGCTAATATTTGGGCAGAAAAAAATAATATAGAATTATCTGTTATATCGGTTGATCATAACTTACGGGAACAGTCGAAGCAAGAGACCTATTATATCCAAAATATCAGTAATAGTCTAAATCGCAAGCATTATAGTTTATCTTTTGATCATCAAAATAATTTTGCCAATTTACAAGAAAGAGCAAGAGAAGGACGTTATGATTTGATGACAAATCTATGTCTAGAATTCGATATATTAGTACTTTTAACTGCTCACCATGAAGATGATTACGTAGAAAATTTTTGTTTAAGATTAGAACGTAATAGCGGTATATTTGGACTTAGTAGCAGTAATATTAATTGGTATAATAATATACAAATCATTAGACCGCTATATAATATTCCAAAAAGTGAATTAGTAGAGTATTTAGTCAGTCATAATATAAAGTGGTTTGAAGATGAGTCAAATTCATCTGATAAATATAGACGAAATATTATTAGGCAAAAATTAGCTAAAGGCGCAGGCTATATTAAAGCCGAGATAATCTTACAACAGCTTAAAATTAATGATTTACTGGATAATAAATTTAAACAGGAGTTAATATCAGCAATAGCCGAAGCAGTCAAAATTTTTGAATATGGCTTTGCTTTTCTTGATTTAGTTAAATTTGATAAGTTTTCAAATGAGGTGAAAGTACAAATAATTAATTTTTTACTGATAATAATTAGCGGACAATTTAGAGCAGCTCGTTTTTACTCGGTAGAACCTATTTTGAAATTAATTACTCAAGACGTAAACTTTAAGAATACACTTCATGGCTGTGTAATTAAGCGTATACAAAACGAGTTGCTTATATACAGGGAATTCGGCAAAAAATTACCTGAGAGTAAAATATTACTAGATAAATCCATTATTTGGGATAATAGATTTTGTATCATGAAAAATCAAGAAACTCCTGATTGTGTTATAACTTATTTATCATTAGAAGATTATAAAACGATAAAGAAACAATTAGATTTAGAACCTTTGAAAAATCTATCCTGCAAAAACCACAATGCAATTTTATTTACCTTGCCTATAATTAAAATACTTGAAAAAGTTATAGCAATACCACATATATCATATTATGATAACGACATGTGGAACTTTGAAGTATCGTTTGCTCCAAATTTTGTATCTCGTTTCACCCATTTTTGCTAACACCGGTATTAAATTATAGTACCGATAAGAGTTTTTATTAGGTTTTATATCGATGAATAATCAAGGTAGAAGTATTATAGCTTGGGCAGCACTTTTTGTTTTTGTAATATTACTTTTTAATGTTTTCCAATCTGACGGTTTACTTGGCGGAAGAAATAATATAACTTTCTCGGATTTTTTAACACGAGTTGATGAAAAGACCGTTAATTCGGTAAAAATTCAAGGTAGAGTAATTGCAGGCACTTCAAATGACGGATCTACTTTTAACACTTATGCTCCTGATTATCCTGATTTAGTAAATCGTCTTACTAGTAATGACGTTAATATTGAAGTGGTGCCGCTTGAAACAAGAATGAATACCTTTTTAGGCTTTTTAATTTCTTGGTTTCCTATGCTTTTATTGATAGGTGGTTGGTTTTTTTTCATGCGTCAAATGCACGGCGGTGGAAAAGCCATGGGGTTTGGAAAATCTAAAGCTAGGTTGCTATCAGATAAAGGACCAAAAATGACCTTTAAAGATGTGGCAGGTATCGCTGAAGCAAAAGAAGAATTAACTGAAATAGTAGATTTTTTAAGAGATCCAAGCAAGTTCCAAAAGCTTGGCGGTAAAATACCGAAAGGCTGCTTACTGATAGGGCCTCCTGGAACAGGAAAGACCCTTCTTGCTAAAGCAATTGCAGGTGAGGCTAATGTTCCATTTTTTAGTATATCCGGCTCTGATTTTGTTGAAATGTTTGTGGGTGTTGGTGCAAGACGTGTGCGCGACATGTTTGAACAGGGTAAACGTAATGCTCCTTGTATTATCTTTATCGATGAGATTGATGCCGTAGGTCGCCATAGAGGTATAGGTATGGGCGGCGGCAATGATGAGCGTGAGCAAACCTTAAACCAAATGTTAGTCGAAATGGACGGATTTGAAGCAAATGAGGGAGTTGTGATCATTGCAGCTACAAACCGTCCTGATGTTCTTGATCGTGCATTACTACGTCCCGGTAGGTTTGATCGTCAAATTGCCGTTGCAAACCCTGATATAAACGGTCGTGAGCAAATTCTAAAAGTACATTTAAAGAAAATTAAATATAATAGTACGGTATTAGCACGAATTATTGCTCGTGGAACTCCGGGTTTTTCCGGTGCTGAACTTGCTAATTTAGTTAATGAAGCTGCTCTTATTGCTGCAAGGCTTGGTAAAAAAGAAGTAGACATGCACGACATGGAAGAGGCAAAAGATAAGGTGCTGATGGGGGTTGCACGTCGTTCTATTGCAATGTCGGAAAAAGAAAAAAAATTGACTGCATATCATGAAGGAGGACATGCATTAGTCGGGCTTTATTGTCCTGCAGCATCGCCTATTCATAAGGCTACGATTATACCGCGCGGTAATGCTCTCGGGATGGTACAAAGACTTCCTGAAACTGATGAATATTCTCAGAATCGTGAACAGATGGAATCATCTATAGCAGTTTATATGGCAGGAAGAGTAGCAGAGGAAATTATTTTCGGTAGAAATAAAGTTACCTCAGGAGCTTCATCGGATATAAAAGGTGCAACTAATATTGCAAGAGCGATGGTTACAAAAGCAGGTTTAAGTGATTTAATAGGACCGATATTCCATGGTTCAAGCGGTGATGATATGTATGGTAGACAACTTAATAATGCAACCTCGGAAGCTACTGCAGAGTTAATTGATGCTGAAGTTAAAAGAATTATTACGCAAGGATATGAATTTGCGAAAGATATTTTGACAAAACATATAGATCAACTGCATACCTTAGCTAATGCTTTAATTGAATATGAGACATTGTCCGGTCAGCAAATTAAAAACTTACTTAGCGGTAGAGCTTTAGATTCAGAAGAGGAGAATAAATTTCCTTTTAATGATTCATCTACTATAAAAATAGATAAGGAAAAATCACCTGAAAAAGTAAAAACAAGTAAGGCTAAAAAAGAGAGTACTAATATATAGTTTAATTTGTTAAATAACTTACTTTATGTATAAGTTTATAGATTTATTTTGCGGTATCGGTGGTTTTAGAAAAGCCTTGGAAACAAAAGGGCTTGAATGTGTTTTTTCTTCTGATATAGACAAAGATGTACAAGAAGCATATAAAAGAAATTTTGGTGATAAGCCATACGGTGATATTACGGAAATATCAGAAAATAAAATCCCTAAACATGATATTTTATATGATATTTTATATGATATTTTATGTGCCGATTTTTCCTTGCCAATCTTTTTAGCATTTTAGGTAAGAGGCTTGGTATAGGAGATAATAATGGTAGACTCTTTTATGAAATAATCAGGATAGCACAATATCACAAACCCTATATATTATTACTTGATAATATTAAAAATATTCTGACTATTAATAATGGTAGTGTAATTGAAATATAGACCAAAAATGAGATGTATAAAGTATATAGCAATGTGTTAAATGCTTCATTATTTGGGGTACCGCAAGCAAGATAAAGAGTTTATTTTGTTTGTTTACTAAAAGACTTTAGCAGTGAATATACACTCAAATATGTAAAACCGAAAAAGTCTTATGAAAGGATTTTGCTGCATGATATTTTAGCAAAGGATGTTGATAAAAGGTTATATATTAATAGAGATGATGTTATTTTAGATAAAACGCCAATTGAAAAGCAATTAAAGCCAATTAGGATTGGTCAAGTTAATAAAAGCGATCACGGTGAAAGGATTTACAGCTCTTTCGGTCATTCAATAACTTTATCAGCTTTTGGTGGCGTTGTTGGTGCTAGAACCGGTCTTTATGATATCAATGATAAGATAAGAAGACTATCAATCAATGAATGTAAATATTTAATGGGTTTTCCCCAAGATCATTATGTTGCAGATGGATTAAAGGGCTATAGGCAATTAGGTAATTCAGTAATTCCACAAATAATAGCAAATATATATGACTCAATACGAGCAGTTTAATGGATAATGGAAACGCATATATAGGTAAAATTTTAAAATAGAAGGCAATTTTTCACATGCTATTAATACAGGAATATATCAGCAAGCATCACATATAATCAGCTTACGAGAGCATCTATAAATAATTTTTGCAAAACATTTAACTTAAATTGCTTAGATTACCTACAGAACTTGATCATTAACAAATCAAGAAATGTTAAATCAAATTTTATTCCACTTGAAGAGCAAGAAAGGGTGTTTTTAATTTTTCAGCCTACCTATTGTAAAAGCAATGGTTAAATGGTCATTCTCAAATGAAACTGCAAGAGAGTTATTAGTTTTATATAAAAGAGAAGCAAATTAATGCGTATAGTATATATGTAATGAAAGATATTCTAAAAGCTCTAAATTATGATATTATTTTTACAAATAAGGGTAATATTATAATAGGTAATTATATTGTAATTCAACGAAAAGGAGGTCATGGCTCTTTAAGTAAAACAATCCCTAAAGATTCAATTAGACATCCTGGTAATAACAATCAAAGATTTTGTTAATGGGATGAAAGATTGTGAATTAGCTAATTATTTTGTATAGTCCTAAAAATAAATTTTAAGAGAGTACTTAAATGGCAGAGTTAAGATTACCGCCAAATTCAGTAGTAAAAAAAGGCAAAGAGCATAAAGAACAAGAGGAAATGCTTAAACCTAGAAAGGTAAAAATTTATAGGTATGACCCTGATCTTGATGAGAATCCTACTATCGATAGTTTTGAGATAGATTTAAGCAAAACCGGACCGATGGTTTTAGATGCTTTAATTAAAATCAAAAATGAAATCGATTCTACTTTAGCTTTTAGGCGTTCTTGTCGGGAAGGAATTTGCGGTAGCTGTTCCATGAACATTGATGGCACAAATACTTTAGCATGTATAAAACCAATAGAAGATATATCAGGCGATATTAAAATCTATCCGCTTCCTCATATGAAAGTAGTGAAAGATTTAGTACCCGATATGTCGCATTTTTACGCACAATACGAATCTATAGAACCTTGGCTTAAAACCGATAGCCCTACCCCTTCAAATTCTGAAAGGTTACAGTCGATTAAAGACCGAGAAAAGCTTGACGGTTTATATGAGTGCATATTATGTGCTTGCTGTTCTACTGCCTGTCCTAGCTATTGGTGGAACAGTGATAAATATTTGGGTCCTGCGATTTTACTACAAGCATATAGATGGATTGCCGATTCAAGGGATGATAATACCGGTGAACGTCTTGAAGCTTTAGAAGACCCATTTAAGCTTTACCGTTGTCATACGATTATGAATTGTACTAAGACCTGCCCGAAAGGCTTAAATCCTGCTAAAGCTATCGGTAAAATAAAAAGTTTAATTGCAGAACGCCACGGCGTATGATGCTTAATAATTATTTTTAAAAATGATAAAATAATGAAAAAAATAATTATTTTCTGTTGGCTATTCTTAGTACGATATCTTGTGCTTTTACTGTTGATTGTAATAATGCCATGACACAAGGTGACATGAATTATTGTGCCGGCGAAGAATATAAGAAAGTTGATAAGAAACTAAATCAAATATATCAAGAAATATTAAAGCATCTTTCAGATGAACAAGAAAAAGTTAATTTACTTAAAAAATCCCAAAATTTATGGATTAAATACCGAGATGCTGATTGTGAATTTTGGAGTTCTGGGGTTTATGGTGGTTCCTATCCAATGATACTGGTTATGTGTCTTACACCGAAGAGCGTATAAAAGAATTTGAATCTATGCTGAAATGTGAAGAAGGAGCCTTAAGTTATCCATTTATAATCAAGACGCAGAACTTAGGTTCTATGAAAGAGCCAAAATAGATTAATTCATAATTTGTAATACTTTAAATAATGTTCCCATTTGTTTCGGGGATATTAGCCTCTCTACCTGTTTTTCTATTATTCCTACTTGCTTAGACACTTTTTCAAATTCTACTTCTAGAGGTAATTTGGAAAGATATCTATTGTTAAGCTTGTCTTGCAATGTTTGCTTGCGTAATAAGATGCCGTTTTCTATTAAAAAATCTCGTTGCGCTATTGTATCTATTACGTTTATTTTACTATTTTTAGCTACTGTTTTTAATGTATAAAAATCCACATGTGCCGATAAATCAGCTTCTCCAAGATTTTCAAGGATGGGGCAATATTGATGGTTTTTGACTGTTTGTAATGTTGGATTATATTGATATCTAGTTCTATCATTCGGAGCTATATCATAGCCATAATCTATTATTAAGCAACTACCGCTCAGTGTTTTTAGATGCTGTGCTATAAATTTTATAATTTCTATAGATTTATAAGATTCTTCAAGTACTGCTCCGTCTTTTGCTTCAATATGAGTGCTTAGTAAATATTCTTGTAATGGCTTATTAATGCTTATTTTATCGTATTTAATTCTGCCGTCTATCGGTTGCACTACAAATATTCTTTCATACCATAATTCCTTGACTTTAATATATTGCTTTATCGTCATAGCATCAAAGAATTCATTAGCTATTATTATAGTAGGTTTTTTGGGTATATCTTCTACAAATGATCGATGGCTAATCGGTAAATTAATATCTTGTAAATTAGCCTTCTGATGAGCAATAAAATTTTGATTAATTTCTATTAGTTCAATTGATAAAGCTTTGTAAAATTCCGGTACTAATTTTGCAGTGCGTAGTAAATCACGCATTAATAGACCCCGACCAGGACCAAGCTCTACTAAACTAAGACTTTTTGGGCAACCGATTCTTTGCCACTCTTTGATACACCATAAGCCGATAATTTCACCGAATAGCTGAGAAATTTCAGGAGCTGTAACAAAGTCCCCTTTGCTAGCCAATGATTTTACTTGCTTATAATAGGAAGTAGGATTTAAGTTTAATACCTCCTGCATGAGGACATCGCAAGTAATATAACCGTTTTGTTCAATGAATTGTCTTATTTTGGATTCGATTGACATATTAAATAACTTCCTAAAAGTAACATAGGTACAGATAAAATTTGTCCCATAGTTAAGTTATCTAAAATAAACCCGATTTGTATATCTGGTTCTCTAAATATTTCAATAGCGATTCGGAAAAGAGCGTAAAAGGTACAAAATAGTCCTGAGTTTAAACCGCAGTTTTTAAGAGTTTTATGCTTAAATGTTGCATACGCTAAGATACAAAATAATACTAAACCTTCAAAAAAAGCTTCATATAACTGACTAGGATGTCTTGGCATCAAATCACTATTCGGGAAAATCATACCAAAAGAAGAATTTGTAATACGTCCGTATAGTTCGCCGTTAATAAAATTAGCGGTTCTACCTAAAAATAATCCGATAGGTACTACAGCGACTATGATATCCATGAGACTTAAAAAATTAACTTTATATTTTCGACAAAACAAATAAGCAGCAATAATCACCCCTAAAGCTCCGCCATGGAAAGACATTCCGCCTTCATAAGTTTTTAAGATATCTATTGGATGTAAAAAATATCTAGAAGGGTTATATAATAAAACAAATCCTAGTCTGCCTCCGACTATTATGCCTATAACGGCATAAGTAATGAAATCTTCTAGATTTTTTTTGGTAATTTGAGGCTTAAATTTTTCTATCATTTTGTTTGCATAGAACCAGCCTAGCAAAATTCCTACTA
Source organism: Candidatus Rickettsia kedanie (assembly GCF_045865205.1). Classification (NCBI taxonomy): domain Bacteria; kingdom Pseudomonadati; phylum Pseudomonadota; class Alphaproteobacteria; order Rickettsiales; family Rickettsiaceae; genus Rickettsia; species Candidatus Rickettsia kedanie. Next base: position 21,654 of record NZ_BAABMM010000004.1, read on the forward strand.
CATATGAAAGAGAATACCAAGAGATAGCAAGTGGGCCTAGAGAGAAAATAATTGGATTGATATTAGGAAATGTCATAGATAAATAAGTTATTTAATTCATTCAACGTCTGAGTTACGGAAAATTATGTAAGTAATTGATTAAGCAATCGAGTTTTTTATTATTTTTATGGATTGTTACAGCCACTTCGTGGCTTCGCAACGACAGTATCTATATTTGTTTAGCAATACCAAATTCTTTTGAGTTAAAATTATTGATAAAAATAACATGCTTAGTAATAATAAAAAAGATTTATATTTATAATAATAATGTAAAATATGCAATATTTAATGGATCTATATCATACCGCAAGTACTGAGTTAGTATTATTGTTTGTTATGTTAGTATCGCTTATACCGGTGATATTTCTAATTAAAAGATTAATTTTTATTCCTGTAAAAAATTATTTAACTAGACATCATGATTATGAGTATGAAAGGATACTAAAAAAATATCCTATATTTCGTTATTTATTACATACTTTATTAGCACTTTACTGTGTAGGTTGGGGAAATATTTTCCATCCTACTTCTTTTAAAGCACATGTATTACTTGGAATCAAAGATACTATAGTAATCTTATATACTAGTGTATCCGTGACGATGTTATTATTAACGCTTATAGATGCTTTTGCAGATCTGTATCACAATAGGATCAAAGCTGTTGCAAAAAATGCACCGCTTAGCTTATATTTTCAAATATTAAAAATTCTTGTTATAGTTGTTGCAGCAATGGTAACTATTTCATATATGTTAAATATTTCGCTTAGTACATTCTTAACAAGTTTAGGTGCAGCCGCAGCTTTTTTAACATTTGTTTTCAAAGATACCATTTTAGGATTACTTGCAAGTTTGCAACTAACTACTCAAGAAATTATTAATATTGGAGACTGGATACGTATAGGAGAAATTGAGGGAACAGTTACAAAAATTACTATTTCCGTAGTAACAATTAGGAATTTTGACCAATCTATTTCTACAGTTCCTACTTACAGCATTTTAAATTCTAATGTAACTAATTATAGAGGCATTAGTGAATCAGGAGCAAGAAGGGTAAAGAGAGTATTTAATATTAATATGGCAACTATTAATTTCTGTGATGCTACTATTTTAAAAGAACTAAAAAAATCTCCTTATATATCAAAGGATGTAATAGATAAAATCACTCTTGATAAAGAAAAGAAAGATTTAACCAACATTAAGCTATTCAAATTATATATTCAGGAATATCTAAAAAATAATCCGGCAGTTTATACTGAAGGATTTACTTTTTTAGTAAGACAACTTGAACCTACAATTAACGGGTTGCCTATAGAAATATATATCTTCATTAAAGAAGTGAATTTAGTAGGTTATGAAAATATACAAGACAATATTTCTGAACATTTAATTTCTATACTTCCTGAATTTAAATTAAAAATATTTCAGAATGTAGGAGTGGTATAATATATCTGCAGTTAAATTTGTATCCAAGATGGAAGCCGCCCTTCATCTGGTATATATACTACTTGATTATTTTCTCCAAATGCTTTAAAACTTAAAGCTTTAAAAATATGAAAATTTAAGACCTAGGAATGAATAATAATATAATTAATTTAATATCCGCTATTGTACTGTCTTTAAGTATAATTTTCGGTTGGCAGTATTTTGTCGTAAAACCTACACAAAAAAAACAGCAACAGCAAATAGCAGTGCAGAAAGCAGAAAATTTAAAGAAACAACAGTTAAAAGCTTTAGTAGAACCTGCAACTGATATTGTTGTTCAAGAAGAAAGTCAAGTACAGCGTATTAAAATAGAATCTGAATCACTCACCGGTTCTATTTCACTAAAAGGACTTAGATTTGATGATTTAATATTAAAAAAATATAAGCAAGATTTATCTAAAAATAGCTCTGATGTGGTATTATTTTCACCTACTAATACAGAGCATTCTTATTTTGCCGAAATTGGCTTAGTTAGTAATTTATCTAGTGTAAAACTTCCTAATAACGATACCATATGGAGTAGTGACGGTGAAATATTAAGTCCTGAAAAACCCGTTAATTTATTTTGGGTTAATGAAGACGGAGTTAAGTTTTTAGTTAATATTACCGTCGATAAAAACTATTTATTTACTATAGAACAAACCATAGTTAATAATAGCGATAAAGAGCTTCCAGTTCAATCATACGGCTTAATAAATCGTAAATATACTGCCGTAGAAAAAGCCGTAAATATACTACATCAAGGACCTATCGGTTGTATAGACGAGAATCTTAAAGAATATTCGTATGATGATATTAAAGATAAGAAAAGCGAAAAATTTGCAGCAAGTAAAGTTGACTGGATAGGAATTACCGATAAATATTGGCTATCTGCTTTAATTCCCGACAAATCAAGTAATTATAGCTCAAATTTTCATTACGCTGCTAAACAAGGTACTGAAAAATATCAGGTAGATTTTATTTCACCGGTACAAATAATAAAGCCCGGTGAAAATTTGTCCATTAAAAGCAGAATTTTTGCCGGAGCAAAAAAAGTAGACTTACTTGATCAATATGAAAAACAATATGATATTAAATTATTTGATAGAGCTATTGATTTCGGTTGGTTTTATATCATTACTAAGCCGGTCTTCTACGCCATGAATTTTTTCTATGGCTATGTCGGTAATTTCGGTGTTAGTATATTAATTGTTACGGTTATAATTAAGCTCTTAATGTTTACTTTAACCAATAAGTCTTATCGTTCGATGAAAAAAATGAAAAATTTACAACCGGAAATCGATAGGATAAAAAATTTATACCGTGATGATAAAGCACGTTTAAATCAAGAAATTATGGCTTTATATAAAAAAGAAAAAGTAAATCCGGTAGCGGGTTGTTTGCCTATACTTGTTCAAATTCCGGTATTTTTTTCTCTCTATAAAGTATTATATGTAACTATTGAAATGCGACAAGCACCGTTCTACGGTTGGATTAAAGATTTATCCGCACCTGACCCTACTACTATTTTTAATTTATTCGGCTTATTACCGTTTTCACCGCCGTCATTTTTAATGATTGGAACATGCCCTATTTTAATGGCTATTACTATGTTCTTACAGCAAAAAATGAGTCCTGAACCTGCGGATCCGATGCAAGCTCAAGTAATGAAATTTATACCGCTAATTTTTTTATTTATGTTTAGTAGTTTTCCTGTGGGACTTTTAATATACTGGTCTTGGAATAATATTCTATCCATAATTCAACAATATTATATTAATAAATTTAATTAATTAATGAAAATAGATAAAAATTTACCTAATTATTTAACTATTGCTCGAATGATGGTAATTCCGGTTATTATACTGGCATTTTATATAAATAATTCACTTGCACGTAAACTTGGAGCATTATTATTTGTTTTAGCTAGTATTACGGATTTTTTTGACGGTTATATTGCAAGAAAATATAATTTAGTTACGAGCTTTGGCAAGATGTTTGATCCTATAGCAGATAAGCTACTAGTGGGTTGCGTTATTATAATGCTACTAAAAAAAGATAACGTAGATGAGATACCTTGTCTATTAATTTTAGCACGAGAATTTTTAGTTAGCGGTCTTCGGGAATTTTTAGCTTTAGTCAAGGTTAGTGTGCCTGTATCGAGACTCGCTAAGGTAAAAACGTTTTTACAAATGTTTGCTTTATCGATATTGATACTAGGCTCCAAAGGTTCAGGAATTATTTATTTAGATATAGTAGGAGAAATAATTTTATGGATTGCCGCTTTTTTAACAATCATTACAGGTTATTCTTATTTTAAAGCATGTAAGAAATATTTTTAAATAGGAGAATTTTATGATATATGTAAAATATATAATTTTAGGGTTTATTATGCTGTCTAGTGTACATCTTTACGCTGCTAACAATGATATAATTGCCAATAAGAAAGTTGTAAAGGTAGAAGTAAGTAATGAACATTTAAAAACATTAAATGAAGTTTCGACTCTTTTAATTAGTTGTGTGGATTTTAGATTAATAGATGAAACAGATAAATTAATGACGCAATTAGGGTTAGAAGATAATTTTGATAAAGTCTCACTGCCCGGTGCATCGCTCGCCCTCGTTAACGACAAATATACTTATTGGGGCAAAACAATAGAAGATACTATCGAGATTTTACAAGAATTACATAACATCAAACAAATTGTTTTTCTTGATCATAGAGAATGTGGAGCTTACAAAATACTTATAGGTCAGGAACAGCTAAATACCAAGGAAAAAGAAACGGCAGCCCATGCAGAAATTTTAAACAAAGCACGTGATATAATAAAAGAAAAATTCCCCCAATTAAAAGTTTATACTTTTTTAATGGGTCTTGATGGTGTAGTAGAGCAGATTTATGAAATACCTAGCTAAAAGCGGCGTTGTTGTATGGCTTTTATGTCATTCCTGCGAAAGCAGGAATCTAGGCTTCACCACCGTCACCCTGTGGCTTGACCTATAGTACCGGACAGTTTTTAAAAAACTCTCGATGATCATCCCCGCGAAAGCTGGGATCCAGGCTAAAAAATCTTAATTTTAAAGATTTTTTTATATCATTTTTTTCAAGGTAAAACTTTAAAAAAGCGTTAAAGTACTAGATTCCCGCTTTTGTGGGAATGACATAGGAACAGGTTTTATCTACCTATACCATACATCTACAAGTTCACAAAAATAACAGATTTTATTTTGTATCGTTATCCTTATTGTCATTAGAATCAGCAGTATTATTTTTTGGGTCGTTTTCTGCCGGTAGTTTAGAAATAGATAGTTTTTGTTTATATTTTTGTTGCTCTGCTAAAAAATTTTGAGCCTCTTTGGAAAGGCTGTTATATAGTTCACGTTTCTTCTTATTAATAGCAACTATTTCTACTCTATATTTTTGTATTTCCTCCCGTACTTCTGGTTTTATAGTACCGGCATAAGCAGAAAAATCATCTATAATTTTTTGTGTTGTAGCGTCGTTGGTTTTTGTTGCATCTGTTTTTGAGACGTCAGAAGTTGTACTATTGGCACAGCAGCTTGTACTAAGTAAAATAGCTATTCCAAATATTATTTTTTTTATCATATAAACCTTAAGCCTTATTCTTAATAAGTGGTATTGTTGTGTGGATACCTATGTCATTCCCGCAAGGCATTGTTGCATAGACTGGTAAACCTACTGTGTCACCCCGTGGATTGCTAACGAGGTCCATAAAAACAATAAAAAATACTAATAATTTTAGTATTTTTAACTGGATCCCGTGGTCAAGCCACGGGATGACGGAGGTAAAACTGACCCACGCAACAACCCCTTTCTGCTTTCGCGGGAATGACATAAGAACCACGACTATGCTTGTACGCAATGATGACTACGGCATCTACGCAAAAACTGCTTAATAAGTAGACCATTTTTAAGTCTAATAGTCAATGAAAATATATAATAGAAATTATTTGTATTTTATTGTTTGGTGAGTATAAATATACTAATAGTTGAGAATAAATATAAAGTTATGAAAAATATATAATATTATAATAATAATGCTCAAGAGTTTTACGATAGAACGATTAATGCGAATTTATCCGGTAATTATAAAGCATTTACTAGCTATTTACCTAAAAAGGCCCATATTTTAGATGCCGGTTGCGGAGTCGGTCGTGATACAAAGTATTTTTTAGGTCAAGGTTATCAAGTGACCGCTTTTAATGGTTCAAGTGAAATGGTTAAATTAGCCACGAAAGAAACCGGAATAGATGTACTGCACTGAACTTTTTAGGATATCGATTTTAAGGAGTCGTTTGATAGGGTTTGGGCTCAAGCAACTCTCTTTCATAGATCTTATAATGAAACAATCAATGTTTATAAAAAAATTTACGCTGCATTAAAGTCGTAAGGGATTTTTATGCTGCTTACGGGTACGGTTCTGATATTATGCAAACTGATGGTCGTGATTTTTATAATATGAATAAAGATACAATAAAACCTTATTTTAACGGGCTTTTTGAGGTAGTTAAAATATGGACGGAAAAGAGTAAAAGATTCTCTCAAAGTAAAGAAGCATTATGGCCAAATTTTATTGTTAAAAAAAGTAAAACAATATGATTAGTTTACTTATTTATGATTTTAATAATCAGTTTTAAAATATATGCAAAGGAACATACAGGCTTAACGTATAGTCGTTATAAAAAAGATAAGCATATTATCCATGTATTAACTATTGATCCTAAGAATTTTGAGTTAAAACTAGTGAAAGCTCATAATCAGGTTATAGGCAGAGAAACAGTAGACGCGATAGCACGCCGCACTAATGCAGTTGCTGCTATTAATGCTGGATTCTTTGAGATTGCAGGTAGCGATGACGGTAGACCTAGCCTTACCTTAATGGTTGACGGCAAGCTATTTAGTCTTAGAAAACAACTACAAAGCTTGCTAATTATAGATCAGGACAATATTCAAATTACCAAGGCTAGTGCAAAAATTTCTGTAGATATAGGCGATACATCGATTATTCCAAATCAAGTTAATTATTTTTCAAATCCAAAAGATATTACCTTCTATAATGATGTGTAGGCATCTACTACATTAACGCCGTATACTAATAAGGAAATCTTGCTTGATCAGAATTTGATTATTATGGATCTAAGCAATCATGGTGATAATCAAATTCCGCAAAAAGGTTTTGTATTATCTTTCCCAAAAGAAGTAAGCTTGCCGACAGTAAATATAAATGATTCTGTAAAGCTGAATTTAGAATTTATTGATAAGACGGTAAGTCTATAAATTTAAGCAAAACTGCTTCAGTAACAGGCATTCCTGTATTAGTTCAAAACGGTAAAAATATTGTAGATAAAATCTAAAGCAAAATGATTCGGCTCATGCACGTACTGCTTTGGGAGTGCGTAATGATGGCACTATAGTTATAGCCGAGCATATTTATAAGCAACATGTAAAAGACCTTAAGTTTGTACACGCTAGATCAATTCTACCAAAAGAAAAAGGAGTAACTTTTTAGAAATTAACGTTACCCGAAGCTTTAAAGATGCTAGAAAAACACCTTGTAAATGATACTGTGATAGGATTAACTAAAACAGAGCTTGTAGAGTATATGTTAAGCCTTAGATGCGAAACGGCAATTAACCTAGATGGTAGCGGTGCTGCTACATTATTCATGGACAGAAAAATTATAAATAATGTTACAGGAAATGAGGATGAAGCTTTAGGTGAACATACAATACGTCCCGTATCTGATGCAATAGTTATTATACCAAATTAATATAGACTAAATTTATGCTGCCTTAGCATGGAATGATATAATTCTTGCTAGGCATTGCCCACGTGGATCAAGTCCACCCTCTGTCATCCCGTGGCTTGACCACGGGATCTAGTTAAAAATATTAGTATTTATTATTATTTTTATGGACCACGTGGTCAAGCTAACTAGGTGACACAGTGGGTTTTACCGGTCCACGCAACAATACTTGCCTGTGAAGGCAAGGAATCCGGTAACTAAAAAATACAAATATATTTAATGTCCCTATCGGGGATGAGAAATCCCTTCGCCTAAAGGCGAAGGGAAGATATAATGAAGTTACCTTGGCAACTAATTTATAAAGAGATATGAGGAGTTATAGAAAAAGTAGCCATAGCCAGT
>NZ_BAABMM010000005.1:0-74346 GCF_045865205.1 Candidatus Rickettsia kedanie
CAAATCCGCCTCAATAAATCTCTAGCTCTCTCCGCTACCTTTCTCGTTAATACCCTCTTTCTATACTTTGGTATCCATATAATGTGTACTTTCAAATCATACTGGCTATGGCTACTTTTTCTATAACGCCTCATATCTCTTTATAAATTAGTTGCCAAGGTAACTTCATTATATCTTCCCTTCGCCTTTAGGTGAAGGGATTTCTCATCCCCGATAGGGACATTAAAAAATAACGGAACAACAGAGTATTATACCGAAGCTTTAGCGTGGCTTGATAAACTTATGAGACCGCAAGTTGAGGTTGTTGTTATATCTATAGATGAGATAAAAGCCAATGCTCATTATTATTTAGGTATGATTTATGAAAATAGTAAATCAGAATTAGATTGGTTTAGAGCAATAAGAGAATATATTAAAGCTCTAGAAATTGATAAAGATTCTAACTTTTTCTATGGTTATGATACCATTCTGTACATTTTTAGCAATATTTGTAAAAAAATAAGTGACTTACTTTTAGTACTAGGGCAATGGTATAAAAGTAAAAATGAAAATGTAAGTGCTATCAAGTTAATTCATGAAGCAATGAAATATTTTAAAGTAAGTTTAAGTATAGCCAATATTGAGGAGAGTAGTAATATTCTGCATGAAATTTTTAGTATTGTAAAAAATAAAAGAGAAACGAAAGCACATTATGTATCTTTAGAAAAAGATCTTCATATATCTGTAGCAGAATTTTTATTTAAATTAAATTTAATACAAAGCAGGGCTTGAATATTTGAGAGCTGCAAGTAGAAGCGATAAAGATGATAAGGAAAAATAAGCATTAGTATCAAAAGCGTTAAAAGCTTTTGATATGGATATGAAAATATTGGTTTTATAAGTGCAATACTTGAAAAAGGCAAAATAGAAGATCTTAGTATGTTTACCGAGGAGGTTAACAGAACAAAATTTTTCAGCGATACACAGATTCTAATAAATGATTTTGTACCACTGCCGGAGCCGCAAGCCAAGGAGTGGCCAAAAGTACAACAAAATCAAAATGAGCAATTGACTAATGAACAAAAAGAAACAAATAAACAAAATGATATGCAGCTTCAAAAACAAGAAGAAGCTTTAATTCAGCCGCAGCAAACACAACAACAGCCAACAAGAAATACCCCGCTTCACACTATAGAAAATATACAAGAATCGGATTACTGGTATAGTGAAGATGATATAAAAAATATATTAGAAGCAAATATAGATAAAAATAAATTCTCTACAGTTACCAATGTTGATTTAACAAGCCCTGACCAATTAAGAGATGCACTTAGAGAGGGAGTGCATGAGGATTTGCAGAACAAAGGTAAAGTTGTACTTATGCCTATTAATACAGGACATGGGTATTGGGTAAGTATGGTGATTACTAAAGATGATAATACAAATAAGATAATATTTACTTATAATGATCCTTTGGGTCGATCGTTAAACGATCGTCCTGACTTAGTAGCCTTTATTACCGAGGTTTGTTCTGATGCAGAAATAATAGATTTGAAAACTCCACAACAAGAAGAAGGAAATACTTCGGACTGTGGAGTTTTTGTATGTGATAATTTAGTAAGACAATCTCAAGGTCTTGAAATTCTCTCTATGGAGCAATGTAGAGAACAAGGACTAAATTTAAGAAAACCTCAAGCTGAAACATTAAAACAAAGTTTAATAGCTCAGATGAAGAAGATGATAATAAGAAGGAGAATAATAGTAATAATAATGAAGAAATAGCCTATCCTCCTTATGGTGATAATAGGTATTGTTGCGTGGACCAGTAAAACCTACTGTGTCACATCCCGTGTCTTGACCACGGGGTCCATAAAAACAATAAAAAATACTAATAATTTTAGTATTTTAACTGGATCCCGTGGTCAAGACACGGGATGTGACACGTTACACCGAAAAAGAATTACCGCAGCCGCATTTTACTTTAGCTTGCGGATTACTAACGTTGAAATATGAACTGCCGAGTTCCTCTATAAAATCTAAAGTACAATCTAGCATAAATTTTTGAGAGATAGGATCAATAATAATTGTAGCATTATGTTTAGTAATGACATAATCATCTTGCTCTATATTATCTTTTGAGACTAGTTCGTAATTATACATAAGTCCTGAACAACCGCCGCTATCAACAGAAACTCGCAGTACTAAATTCTTATCTTTTTCTAGCTCTATTAACTCGCAAACTCGTTGAAAAGCTCTATCCGTAATTGTTACCGTCACCAAAATTACCTTGTAAAAGTCTTGTAAATTATATAGTATAATGAATATTTTTTCAAGATGGCGTTGTGGTGTAGCTTTGGTACAGCGGTTCTATGTCATTCCCGCGTAGGCAGGAATCCAGAATAAATAGCCTAATAATAAGCATACTTAATAAAATAAATCTATAAAAACTTGTTTTTATAGATTTTACTGGATTTTTTCCTACGCGGGAATGACATAAGAGACTCATAATAACGCCTTTCAAAATAAAGGATAACGATGCTTGCTTCATACGCTTCTGATCCTCTTAAAAGTAGGGGAAGATTATATAAAGAAATCCCTACCTCTTATAGAAACGAGTTTGAATGTGATCGTGATCGCATTATTCATACCAATGCATTTAGGCGTTTGCAATATAAAACTCAGGTTTTTATTAATCATGAGGGAGACCATTACAGAAATAGGCTAACTCATTCCCTAGAGGTTGCGACTGTTGCACGTTCGGTTGCTAATACTTTAAATTTATCAAGTGATTTAGCTGAGACAATAGCACTTGCTCACGATCTTGGGCATACGCCTTTCGGTCATGCGGGAGAGAAAGCTTTAAATGAATGTATGAAAGAGTATAACGGCTTTTCCCATAATGCTCAATCTTTAAAGATACTAACACTACTTGAAAAAAGATATGCGGCTTATAACGGAGTAAATTTAACATGGGAAGTTTTAGAAGGAATCGTAAAACATAATGGTCCTATAGCTGGTGAAATAAATGAATATATAGCGGAGTATAATAAACAAAATGATTTAGAGCTTAGTACTTATGCGTCGGCGGAGGCTCAAATAGCAGCACTTGCCGATGATATTAGCTATATTTCGCATGATTTGGAAGATAGTATCGGTGCTAAAATGATCGATTTTAATAGTCTTGCTGAGCTTAAATATATTGATCAGCATGTTTTTGAACTCAAATCAAAATTTAAGAATATTAGCTCCTCTTGTCTGATTTATGAGGTAGTACGTAAGCTAATGCATGAATTGATTACCGATTTATTATGGCAAACAAAAGAAAATTTAAATAAAGAAAAAATTATTAATATAGACGAAATACGTAACTTAAATTATCAGATAGTGGATTTTACCGAAAAAACTAATGACCGTATTAAGGAAACTAAAAAGTTTCTGCATGAGCGAGTTTATAAAAGTAATAAAATTACGGCCATCAGCCTTAAATGTACTAAAATCGTACAAGGTCTATTTAAGGTTTATATGGATGATATTAATTTATTACCGGTTGATTGGAAAATGCTAATAGACTCTAATGAAACATATAGTAAAGCTAGAATTATTGCCGATTATATAGCAGGTATGACCGACCGTTTTGCTATTCAAGAATATAATCAGCTTTGTTCGCTGAATTTTAATAATATCTAAAAACTTAATTATGAATATATTTAATCAACTAAAACAAGATATAATTGCGGCAAGCAGGCAATTATATAATAATCAAGAAATAGCAAATAATGCTACTATTGAAACTCCGAAAGATAGTTTTAACGGCGATTTATCAAGTAATATTGCAATGATTATTGCTGCTAAAGAAAATATTTCTCCTCGGGAAGTGGCTTTAAAGTTTAAAGAAATCCTTATAACATTACCTTATATTGCAAGTATAGAAATAGCAGGACCCGGCTTTATTAACTTTACTATAAAAGCCGAAACTTGGCAGATAGCAATTAAAGATATTCTACAGCACGAAGAAAAGTTTTTTGAAATTGATATAGATAAAAGCAGAAATATTAACATCGAGTATGTTTCGGCAAATCCCACCGGTCCAATGCATATAGGGCATGCTAGGGGTGCAGTATATGGTGATGTGCTAGCTAGAATTTTGCAAAAAGTAGGTTATTTCGTTACAAAAGAATATTATGTTAATGATGCAGGTTCGCAAATAAATGATTTAGTTAGTACGGTATTATTACGTTATAGAGAAGCTCTGGGCGAGAAAATTACTATCCCTGCCGGTTTGTATCCAGGCGAGTATTTAATTCCGCTTGGGCAAATTTTGGCGCAAGAATACGGTAATAAATTATTAATGATGGATGAAGAGGAAAGATTCAAAATAGTCAAAAATTTTGCCGTAGAAAAGATGCTTGATTTAAATAGAAAAGATTTAGCAGATCTTGGTATTAAACATGATATATTTTTTTCTGAACAGTCATTGCATGATAAAGGCGAAATAAAGGAAACAGTGAAATTACTTACCGGTATGGGGCTGATTTATGAAGGAATACTCCCCGCTCCTAAAGGTAAAGTTCACGATGAATGGGATAACAGAGTTCAAAAATTATTTAAATCTACTAACTATGGTGATAGTCAGGATCGTCCTATAGAAAAAGCTGACGGAAGTTGGTCTTATTTTGCTTCCGATCTTGCATATGCTAAGGATAAAATAGATAGGGGAGTGAGCCACCTAATTTATATACTTGGTGCTGATCATAGCGGGTATGTTAAAAGAATTGAGGCAATAGTTAAGGCTCTAGGCAAAGAGCAAGTTAAAGTAGACGTTAAAATCTGTCAATTGGTCAATTTTGTTGCAAACGGTGTGCCGGTTAAAATGTCAAAACGTCTTGGAAGCTTTGCTAGTGTACAAGATGTAAATCATGAGGTGGGGAAAGATATCATAAGATTTATGATGTTAACAAGACAAAATGATAAGCCGCTTGATTTTGATTTAGTAAAAGTGAAAGAACAATCAAGAGAAAACCCCATTTTTTATGTACAATATGCACATGTAAGAACAATATCAATTTTATCAAAAGCTAGAGCATTAATGCCTGAATCTTATAATAACTTTGAAGACGGCAAGTATGATTTATCTTTATTATCCTCAGAAGAAGAAATTGAGATCATAAAACTTTTAGCTAGTTGGACAAAAACATTAGAAACATCTGCAAAATATTTTGAACCGCACCGCATTGCATTTTATTTAATAAATTTAGCTTCAAAATTTCATTCTATGTGGAATTTTGGTAAAGAAAATAGCGACTATAGATTTGTAATTGAGAGCAATAAAGCATTAACTACTGCTCGTCTTGCTCTTGCAAGTGCCATACAGAAAGTTATAGCTAACGGTCTTGAAGTGATAGGTGTAGAACCTATGGATAGGATGTAATATGAGGCAACTAATCCTGTCATCCCGTGGCTTGACCACGGGATCCAGCATAAAGCAAGATAAATCAAGCTTTTTGTATTCGTATTTTTTTACTGGACCCCGTGGTCAAGCCACGGGGTGACAGTGGTGAAACTGAGCCATGCAATATGATCAATAATGTTTTTGTTAAAATATGTCTAGTATGCTTGATATGTATATCCGGTATTTATTTTAGTGATCAATATTATCAGAATAGTAAGCCAGTAATTACTATTTATCCTGATGAGCTGCCTACAAAAATAAGACCATCTATAATAGAAAATAACCAAATAGCAGCAGTACATAGTACGATATATGAAAATCTTATTGCTAAAGATACAAATATTAAAACCGTAAAATTGCTTCCTGATCCTGAGAAACCTATGAGTATAGATTCTCGCAATCAAGGTCAAAGTGATGAATCTTTTGATGAAATATCCAACCTTATTGCATTAATAGAGCCAAGTAATAACGCCAAAAATGAAACTGATTTAAATATAATAAAGCTTGAAAAAGGAAGTAAGAATAAGGTTAGTAATGCTAAAAATTGTAAAAATAATGAAAGTTATAAGGTACAACTAGGTTCAGTAAAATCTGAAGCAGAAGCAATGCAAGAAGGGGAAAGAATAAAAAAGAAATTCCCAAAAATTCTTAAAAATGTTGTTATCACAACCAAAAAAGTTAAATATGACGACGGAAAATTTTTCTATTTAATCTTAGCCGGTGATTATGGTAGTCTTAGTCAAGCTAAAGCGGTTTGTAAGAAACTAGCATATAATAAGCAAAGTTGTGTGTTGAAATAATATAATTGGAATAATTTATGATAATAGATGAAGAAGATTTTGATGAAATGACAATTGGGGAAGATATAGCATTTTCAAAACTTGCAGATAAAAGATTGAAAGAAACTAAATATTGGATAAAACATGAAGATGCTTGGATATTCTTGGCATTGTTAGTGAGCATTGTTGTGTGGATACACAGTCGTCATTGAGAGGAACGAAGCGACGTGGCAATCCAGAGAATAATTAAAAAAATTCTGTAAATCAGAATTTTTAACTGGATTGCTTCGTCGAATTACTCCGTAATTCTTCTCGCAATGACGATAAATAAAAATTAAATAACTTATGAAAGAAGCTAAAATAGAAAATATTGACTTTGGTAATGCATTATCGGAGCGTTATCTTGCTTACGCGTTGTCAACGATTATGTCACGTTCGCTTCCTGATGTACGCGATGGACTTAAGCCTGTACATCGTAGGTTATTATACGCAATGCTACAGCTAAAGCTTGAGCCGAATTCCGGCTATAAGAAATGTGCAAGGGTGGTCGGTGATGTAATAGGTAAATACCACCCGCACGGTGATGTGGCAGTGTATGATACTTTGGTACGCCTTGCTCAGCATTTTTCGTTACGTTATCCTTTGATTGACGGGCAGGGTAATTTCGGTTCTATCGACGGTGATAATGCAGCAGCTATGCGTTATACCGAATCACGTATGACGGAAATATGTACTTTATTAATGGTAGATATTGATAAAGATACGGTAGATTTTCGCCCTACTTATGATGATTCCGATTTAGAACCGATAATAATGCCGGCAAGTTTTCCGAATTTACTAGCTAACGGTTCTGAAGGGATAGCAGTCGGTATGGCAACCAATATACCACCGCATAATTTACATGAGCTTTGTGATGCTCTAATACATTTAATCGACCACCCGAAAGCTGAAATTAATGATATAATGCACTTTATCAAAGGTCCTGATTTTCCGACCGGCGGCATAATTATTGATAAAGCTGAAGTTATTAATGCTGCATATACTACCGGACGCGGTAGTCTTAGAGTGAGAAGTAGATGGGAAAAAGAGGAGCTAAGTTACGGTACATATAAGATAGTCGTAACCGAAATACCTTATCAGGTTCAGAAATCAAAACTTATAGAACAAATAGCAATATTACTAAAGGATAAAAAAATCCCGCTTGTTAGCAATATTAGAGATGAATCAACCGACATTATAAGGTTGGTTATAGAGCCAAGAGACCGTAGTTGTGATCCGCAGATAGTTATGGAGTCTTTATTTAAGCTAACGAATTTAGAAAGCCGCATTCAGCTCAATATGAATGTGATCGGCAGTAATAACGTGCCTAGAGTAATGAATATTTTAGAGGTTTTACAAGAGTTTTTAGCTCATAGACAGAATATTGTTACTCGCAGGTCAACTTATCTTTTGAATAAAATCAAGCATCGTTTAGAAATTCTAGAAGGGCTTAGAATAGCTTATCTAAACCTTGATGAGATAATTAAAATTATTCGTGAAGAGGATGAGCCGAAAGCGATAATGATGGAGCAGTTTAAACTAACCGAAATACAGGTAGAAGCAATATTAAATACTCGTCTTCGTTCGCTCCGTAAGCTTGAAGAGCAGGAAATTATTAATGAGCATAGTAATTTGCAGAAGCAACAAGCTATATTAGAAGAGATTTTAAATAATCCTAAAGAACTATGGAAAATAGTTAAAAAAGAAATCAAAGCAGTACAAACGAAATTTGGATTAAATACCGTAATAGGAGATAGACGTACAAGCTTTGAAGAAGTAACGCTTACGAATCAAGTAGTTGATATAACAGCATTTATTACTAAAGAGCCGATTACTATTATCTGCTCAAAAATGGGGTGGGTGCGTTCACTAAAAGGTCATAACACTGATTTATCGAATATTAAATATAAAGAAGGTGATGCAGAGAAGTTTATTTTAGAAGCTTATACAACCGATAAAATATTAATAGTTAGTTCGGAAGGTAGGTTTTTTACTTTGCTTGCCGATAATATTTCCAAAGGTAAAGGAACCGGCGAATCTATAAAGCTGCTTGTGGATATAGGCAATAACGATATTACTAATATTTTAGTCCATAAACCTGATCAGCTTTTATTACTCGCAAGTAGTGTAGGTAAGGGGTTTTTAGTTAATTCAAACGAAGTAATAGCTCAAACAAAAACAGGGAAGCAAATTATGAATGTACCGGATGGTCATGCATGTATAGCTTGTTTACCTGTAGCGGGTGATGCCGTTGCCTGTATCGGTGAGAGCCGTAAATTATTGGTATTTAATGTAGATGTAATACCTGAAATGAAAAAGGGGCAAGGCGTAACGCTGCAAAAATTTAAGAATGCAAAGTTACTTGATATTAAAATATTTAATAAAGAAGATGGCTTAGGTTGGAACAACAATGGAAAAGTAAAACTTGAGAAAAATATCATTGCATTTTTAGGAAAAAGAGGTAGTACTGGTAAATTACCGCCTATGGGTTTCCCTAAAAATAATAGATTTTCATCATAATTTGAGTGTATACAAAAAAATAGCATATTTTATATGGTGTGATACAAGCGCATTATCTATAAATTCGCTTGTATCGTTCTATTATGAAAAGTTTTGAAATTCATCTTACCTATTTAAATTAATAGATGTTACTATCTCCTACTCCTATAATATCAACCTGATTATCCTGATGATTTTCCTCTAACTGATAATATGTAAAATCTTCATATTATTACCGAAAAGGTTATAAACACCGGTTAATAGCTTATTACTATCTTTAAAAAATTGAATTATAGTAGAACAATCCTCGCTAATTATATCTATTAAAGGTTTTCCGATAGCGGTAGCAGCAGCCATAAGTGCTGGTACCTTTATTGCATCAAATTTACTTATAACATGGTTGGGGTTTGAAATTTTTTTTTTGTAAAACCTATACTCATTAAATGAGGGATTGCAGTAATATATTTATCTATAATATTACTTGTTTCCATCATGTTTTTAAATACGTTTAATATAGGAGAGAAAAAATTTTCACGGTCTTCTGACGTTGGTTTTTCTATGTTCTGAGTGACATCTATCTTTATCTTGAGAGAATTATCCTATTTCATATTAAAAAACTTCAATGCTGCCTCAAAATCCCTGTCTTTTGTATAGACTTTCTGAATATTTAAAGCATGTAATATTGTAAATATTTTTTTAAGTTGGAACTAGAAACAAAATTATATGCATCTTTAAATAATAATTTAGCAGCGGTTGCATATCTTGTAATTGCTTTTAATCCATTTACAAAGGAATATCCTGAGGTTGTCAATTGAGCATGATTAATAGTGTTACTCCTGTTTTAAAATAATAAAAATCATATATCACATAATTACCATATATTATGGTTGCAACACAATATATGGTAATCAGAGAAAGTCAATAGCTAAAAATAAAATATATAATTTTATTTAATCAAAAGGCAGTATAACCGGAATTTTTCAAAATTCACTGGGGACTTAAAGTACAAAGCTAAGTATAATTTGACAAGAATTAGAGAGCTGTAAGCTAATAGAATGGGTTTAAAGGTTAGAAGAGTAGACAAAAGCTATTATGTGAAGACAAAACTATAATTTGTTGATAGTTTATTAAAAAGGTATAATAATCAAGGCGTAAGATACTAGAAAGTTTTTACTCTATGTCATTCCCGCGGAGGCGGGAATGACATAGAGTGGGTTTTGCGAGCCATGCAACAACGCCGGAATCCAGTAAAACCTAAAAAATCTTTAAAATCAAGATTTTTTAGCATGGATCCCTGCTTTCGCAGGGATAACACATAGGATGGCTTTTTAAAAATTGTCCAGTACTATACATAAGATTGCTCTAAGCATTGATTATAGTAGTAATGGGAATAATAATTAAAACTTAAGTTTTGTACCTATAAGACCAACAGTACCTCGTGTTGTTTTACTAGGTGCTTCAGGGTAATATACAGGTTTACCTTTAGCTTGGAAATGAGAAATTTCAGCATATGGTAATAAACCAGGCATAATCTTATATTCAGTAGCGAGGCTCACAGCATCGACGGTGTTTTTATATCTTGAAGTTTTAAGATATTCAAGACTTGTCTTTATAGGTCCTTGTCCATAAGCAACTGCTCCATTGTAATAATAGGTATCACGACCGACTTTATAATATTCCTTAGCGGTTAAGCTTTTACCTAAATTACCGTAAGAAGCCCCACAAGAGAAATTACCATAAGTAAATATGGCTCCAAGATTATATGCTTTTAAATTAGAAAGCTTATAGGTATTCAATACTTCTATTACCTTAGTGCCTTCCATTTTAGCATGAACAAGACGACGAGCAGGTTTACCATACTCTCCGGTAACGGATAATTTTAAGTCTGCATCTTCGCTAATTTCATGTTCATAAGTTAAGCCGGCAGAAAAAGCATCTCTAATATTCTGATTTATAGTCATAGTTTCGCCATTTCCTAAGGAAACCGTCTTTATTCCGGTTCTAGAAACACTAACTCCGTTTCTTCCTGAGCTTTCACACTTTAAATTATTCATATCTTTGTTACCGCCCGTATTAGCAGTATCGGGAGTATAAGAGATACCAGCCTGGAAGCCTTTCATTTTAGGTGTGAAAAAGTTGAGTCTTCTAGCTTTTTCAGTTTTTGCATTGATTTGATCAAAAGAGTTCGAGTATGATGCAAGATAAAAGCTAGCACCAGTGTCGAAATCCGGTTTTAAACCATTATACCTCATATATTGCCCATCAAGTAGAGCATATCTATACCATCCTCCGGTACCTGCGGTTACTTGAGAGCCGGTAACACGCAATTTAGAACTTGCATCGACAGGAGAACCTAATTCTACTTTACCGTAACTAGTTTCAATAAAGATATGTGATCCGTTATAACTTGCAGAGGTTTTTGCTCTTGTAGTAGGCTGAAGCACTATTTTAGCACCTGCTATTACATCATTGATAGTTTTAGAAATAGTTGCCGCAAATGCTGCTTCCGTGTCAAACCCTAACTTTTTCCTGTTATCAGTTACATTTTTATCAAATAAAATTAAATGATTCTGTTTAATATAACCGCTTTCAAATAAATACAATCCTTCTAATTTTATTTCAGTATCAGAATTAGAAATAACAGGTGTTGGATTTTCTTCGGCAAGACCAGCCGATGCAAAGCAAATAATACTTGCAGCTAATAATAATTTTTTCATCTTTAATATAAGTCCCCATAAACTTTAAATAATCAAATTTACTATACAAAATAAATTTTTAGTATTCATAAATATAAATCAACTACACTATAAATTTTTAGTATTAATCAATATAAATCAACTACACTATAATATAATAATACTTTTCAGAATTGACAATAAAAAACTATTTTAATTTGTAATAATTTAATTTAAAATATATAATGTTGTATTATTATTACTATCATTATTCAAGTAGTCTTAGACTTATAGTTTTAAAGAAAAATTTTGTATTGTAAATAATTATGAGTTATAATCATCAGTTTATTAATTAAATTAAGTTTTATGGCTATAATGTCAGATAAGTTGATAAAGGAAGCTGTTATAAATCGAAGTATGATAAGGCCATTTGCGGAAAAGCAGGTAAGAGTTCATAATAAAGCAAAGATTATTTCTTATGGCTTATCTTCTTACGGTTATGATGCTAGAGTATCTAATGAATTCAAAATATTCACAAATATAAATTCTACTACGGTTGATCCAAAAAATTTCAGTGAATATAATTTAGTTGATAGAGAAGTAGATGTGTGTATTATTCCACCTAATAGTTTTGCTCTTGGCAGAACTATAGAATATTTTAAAATACCGCGTGATGTATTAGTTATTTGTGTCGGCAAGTCCACTTATGCAAGATGCGGTATAATAGTAAATGTGACTCCGTTAGAACCGGAGTGGGAAGGACATGTAACTTTAGAATTTTCTAATACTACTCCATTACCTGCTAAAATATATGCAAATGAAGGAGCTTGTCAGTTTTTATTTTTAAAGAGTGATCAAATTTGTGATACTTCATATGCCGATCGCCAAGGAAAATATATGAAACAAGTAGGCGTAACTTTACCGTTAACATAACTTTTTTATGTAAGAACCTGTTCATGATCTTAATTTTAAAGCTAATTAAAATCTTTATTAGCCGCAAATTATGAGATTTTTTTGAAATAAGAATACTATTCCTATAAAGATCTTATTAATTTTTGCTTAACAATCTGTTTAATTATCAATCAAAATAAAGTCGTAGATAGGCTCTAGAAAATTATATTAAATTTTTAATAAGGATTTTTATGAGTACAATAAACACCGATACTAATGAGGCAATGCCGCATATTTCCGTTAACGCACAATATATAAAAGATTTATCTCTTGAGAACCCTTCTGCCCCGTCTTCTCTCGCGGCTTTAGATCAACGCCCTCAAATTGATTTATCTCTAGATATAAATATTACTAATTTATCGGAAGAAAATTTCTATGAAGTAGAGTTAAATATCGAAGCAACTGCAAGAAATGAAAAATATAAATTATTTCATATAGAATTAAAATATGCTGGAGTATTTAATTTAATTAGTATTGATTCTGAACAACATCTGATTTTGTTATCTGTTCATTGTCCGGCAATGATATTTCCATTTGCTAGAAAAATTATAGCTAGCTGTACTCAAGATGCAGGATTCCAGCCTTTAATGATTGATCCTATAGATTTTGGTGCCTTATATCATAAGAAAATGTCAGAGCATCAAAACTAAGAAAATCATTGCATTATTTAATAAATTTTGTTTTTAAACGCCATGGTTTTTAAATCATAGATAGAGTTGATAGTAAAAATTTTATCAATTTGATTCAATATTCTTTACTGATGTAATTAATGAGTATAAAGCACTAGATAAAAAATTATAATTTAGTTAACAATAATTAACTGTAATGAAATTATAGCACAATATAAAAATTGAATTTTATGGAGAAAAATAATGAGAGTTTTGTTAATTGAAGACGAGCCGGAAATGGCTAACTTAATTGAGCTAACTTTAGCTTCAGAAGGTATAGTTTGCGATAAAGCTTCAGTTGGTGTGGAAGGTTTAAGGCTTGGTAAAGTCGGTGGTTATGATCTAGTGATTTTAGACCTTATGTTACCGGATATTAATGGTTTTGAGATATTATTAAGATTGCGTGCTGCAAAAATAAAAACCCCGATCTTAATTTTATCTAGCTTAACGGATACGGATCAAAAGATTACCGGTTTCTCTTCTGGAGCCGATGATTATTTAACCAAGCCGTTTGTAAGAGAGGAATTAATTGCTAGAATTAAAGCTATAGTTAGACGTTCTAAAGGTCATGCAGCATCAGTATTTAGGTTTGATAAGGTTAGCGTAAACCTAGATACTAGAACTGTAGAAGTTGACGGCAAAAAAGTACATTTGACGAACAAGGAATATGCTATTTTAGAGCTATTAATACTACGAAGAGGAACTATTTTAACTAAAGAAATGTTCTTAAATCACTTATATAGTAGTGTTGACGAACCGGAAATGAAAATTATTGACGTATTTATTTGTAAACTTCGTAAAAAGTTAAGTGATGCTGCTGGCGGTAGAGATTATATCGACACAGTATGGGGACGCGGTTATATGCTAAAAGAATATGATGAATTACAACAAAAAGAAATTTTAGTACAAGGAGCATAATTAATGCCTTTATCAACTTCTTTACTTGGTAAAAAAAGTACTTATAAAGATAGTTATGATGCGACTTTATTATTTAAAATTCCACGTATAAATAATCGAAACGAACTTGGAATAAATAGTAATAATCTTCCGTTTTACGGTGTAGATATTTGGAATACATATGAACTATCTTGTCTTAATAAGAAAGGTAAGCCATGGGTTGGAGTAGGCACTTTTTATATACCGACGGATTCTGAAAATATAGTAGAATCAAAATCATTTAAACTATATCTAAATTCTTTTAATAATTTTGTTGTTGAATCAGTAGAAGAACTAGCAAGAATTATCTTGCAGGATCTAAGTAATGTTACACACGCTAAAGTAACAGGACGCATATTTCCTATAAATACAAAAATAGCATTTGGTATTCCAAGCGGTAAAAATATCGATGATTTAGATATAGTATGCAATAATTACGGTCCGCCCGATAATAGTTTAGTTGAGTATGAAGATGTTTTAGTAGAAGAAGAGATTAATTCTAATTTACTAAAATCAAATTGCTTAGTAACCGGTCAACCGGATTGGGGTTCAATCGTTATAAAATATAAAGGAAAAAAGTTAAAACATGATTCTTTTCTGAAATATTTAATATCTTTTAGAAATTGTCATGAGTTTGCAGAGCAGTGTGCTGAGCGTATTTTTACAGATATTAAAAACGCTATAAATCCTGACTTTCTTTCTATTTATATAGTATATACTAGGCGCGGAGGAATTGATATTTGTCCCTATCGTTCTACCGATAAAAGTTATAGTTTCCCTAGCGATAAACGACTTATTAGGCAATAATCACTTTTCTAATCCATAAAAAAATCCATTCGATATCATACCGTGGCTTGACCACGGTATTCAAAAACAACTTAAAATACTAATAGCTTTAGTATTTTAAACTGAATTCTACCACAAGCTCGCAGGATGGTTTTTAACGTCATTGCAAGAAAATTACATAAGTAGTTGTACGTATGCAATCTCAAGAGTTTGTTATTATTGCATGAGCTTGCCACAATGCCTACGGCTGCCTGCAATGACAATTTGCTATCCACGCAATAGGCGGGGATAACAATCAAAGAATAATTCACGTAAGCAAGCTTTTCGCAGGATAGAAGTTAGTATAATTTTATGATTCTTTCATAGGATTTTGTGTAGGCTTTAGGCTTGCTACTATTTTATTCAGGTCTATTTGACTACAGATCCCCAGTAATACGGGATCACGAGGACGAATAGAATTCATATTCCAATGGCTACGAGTTCTAATAGCATCTATAGTAGTCTTAGTAGTGCCTATTAATTTAATTATTTGATGGTCTTGGATGTTCGGATAATTAGACAATAACCAATATATAGCATCCGGTTTATCTTGACGTCTTGCTATAGGGGTGTATTTAGCACGCTGTTTTTTCTGATTGTTCATCAATTCATCAGCAGGACTATATGAAATTTGTAAATTAGCATTAGAATTTTTACTGCAACGCTCAATTTCCTCTAAAGTTAACTGACCGTTTGCAATTGGATTTAAACCTTTTATAGATTGTGCTACTTCACCGTCAGCCATACCTTTTATTTCAAATTCATGAATACCACAAAAATCGGCAATTTGTTTAAAAGTTAAAGAAGTATTTCTAATTAACCACATAGCCGTGGCTTTTGGTAGAAGCGGTAATGTTTTTTGCGAATTCATGATAATTGTTTTTTGGCTTAATTTAAGAAACTATAACAAATAGAGTGATTTAAGTCAATCTTCATTTAGAAACTTAACTATCTCCTCAACTACTTTCTTAGCATCGCCGAATAACATAAAAGTATTATCGTGATAAAATAGCTCATTTTCTATACCTGCATATCCTGAAGCCATAGAACGTTTAATAAACAAAATCGTACGTGCTGTTTCAGCATCGAGTACCGGCATACCATAAATTGGACTGTTTGGATCATTTTTGGCAGCAGGATTAGTGACATCATTTGCCCCAATCACAAGCACTACGTCAGTGGTAGCGAAATCTCTATTAATTTCTTCAAGCTCAAGTACTTTCTCGTAATCTATATTAGCTTCTGCAAGTAAAACATTCATATGCCCTGGCATTCTACCTGCTACCGGATGTACGGCAAAACGTATATTAATATCTGAATGTTCTAATATATCAACCATCTCTTTTATGATATGCTGAGCCTGGGCTACTGCCATACCGTAACCGGGAACAATTATCACCGATGATGCATTAAGTAGTAAATGTGCCGCATCTTCAGGGCAGCTTGTTTTTGCTATTTTATCGTCGTCTATATCCTTGTTAATTCCGGTAGGTATAGATAAAAATGCTCCAAAAATAACCTTGATTAATGGACGATTCATAGCCCTGCACATTATATAGCTAAGTATAGCTCCGCTACTACCAACTAATGCTCCGGTAATAATAAGTAGGCTATTGCTAAGCGTAAAGCCTATACCTGCTGCCGCAAAACCTGAATAAGAGTTTAGCATTGATACTATAACAGGCATATCTGCACCACCTACCGGTATTATTAGTAATACTCCGATTAACAGCGATAAAAAGACTATTAGATTAAATAAAAATATATTTTCTGAACGAATAAAATATATTACTAGAATAACTAATATTATTGCCGTTAATAAGCATATATATGGCTGACCGTAGAATTTTAACGGGCTACTTTTCATTAAGCCTTGTAGTTTTAGAAAAGCTATAACCGAACCGCTAAAAGTTAAAGCACCAATAGAGACGCCTACTGATATTTCTATTAATGAATTAATCGGTAAACTTCCTGCTATTCCTATAGAAAAATTTTCAGGAGCAAGTATCGTAGCGTAAGCTACAAATACTGCAGCAAGACCGACACAAGAGTGAAAACCTGCTACTAATTGAGGAATTGCCGTCATGGAGATTTTAAGTGCAATAATCCCTCCGATTATAGCACCTAATAATAGGGTTGCTATAATCGGTAATTTATGAGTAAAATCCGGAAGGAAAAAAGTAACGCCGACTGCTATCACCATTCCCAAGATACCTATGGTACTACCTAAACGTGCTTGTTTCTGTGAGGATAAGAATTTGAGTGATAGAATAAAGCAAACAGCTGCAACTAAGTATAATAACTGGATAATTTGTAGGGACATAGATGGATTACTTAATTATTATATGTTATTCCCGTTCTCTTATGTGATTTCCGCGTGGCGTTGTTGCGTGGACACTTATATCATTCCTACGAAAGCAGGAACCCATCATAAAATGAGATAAATCGAGCTTTTAATTTTAAAAATTTGCTGTTTACACTTTTATTTTGGATTCCCGCTTTTTCGCGGGAATGACATAGAAAAGTGCCGTATATTCTTAAAAAGTAAATCCTATACCTATAGAAAGGATTAAAGGATTAAGTTTAACTTTAGAGGTCACGGTTTTAGTACCTACTAAATTCGGTTTGTACTCAAGTTTAGGATTTAAGAAAAATTGTCTTACGTCAATATTGATTAAAGTATCATCTTTAGCATAAAAATCTACACCTATTTGTCCTACGGCACCGTGTCCGTTTCTAATTTTAAGACCGGTAGCTTGCGTAAGCATATAAGAACCGTGATAACCTATGCCTATATACGGTCTTATTCCACCGTAAGGGGCTATATGAAATTGTCCGGTAACCGTTGCAGGAATCATATAAATAGGTTTGTTTTTTCCTAGTTTGACATTATCAACGCCATAATTATGAGCAACGGCTGCAAGGGATGTATATTTAGTGCGTAAAACATTAAAGCCAAGCGATAATTCAGTAGCTAAATAATTGTTAAAGAATATAGTAGTAGATGCATCACCTCCATAACCGTTTTTTGCAACTTCCCCTACTGGAACAGGTTGAGAAGAGGTAGGAGTAGGTAGTACTTTTTGCTTAGTACTTGAGAAAACACCTCCTAGACGCATCTTGAAAACTAAACTTCCTTCGTGTTCATAATACGGTGTACTATCATAGTCAGGAGCAGAATCTACATCATCATACATGCTTTTAGCAAAACTATTAATACTTATGCTGGATACAAACAAAATCATCCCTAATTTTTGCACTATTCTTAACATATTAATTATAACCTTTACTTGCTTAAAATTGATTACCGTATTAGTATAAAATTTTTATTTATATATTTATACCAATTGTTATAAAAGATAGAATTCTTTTATGCTAAAAGTCAAGACATTTAAGTAAAATTATAGAAATTATTGGAGTATATTAATGAATGATGCATTAAAAACATATTTAACCGGTATAGGTTGGTTTTTACTTAGTTTAGTAAGTAGTAGTGCCAATGATGTAATGTCTAAATATCTTGGGACTCGTTTACATAGCTTTGAAGTAGCTTTTTTCCGCTTCTTTTTCAGTAGCATAGTTTTACTACCTTTTGTTGTGTATTACGGTAAAAATACCTTAAAAACAAGTCGTCCTTTTGTACATATATTAAGAGGATTATTATTATTTTTTGGTATGACTTCATGGACTTACGGTTTGACTATAGCTCCTGTTACTACTGCAACCGTTGTAAGTTTTTCTATCCCTTTATTTACTTTAATACTTGCCGTATTTTTTCTTAACGAAAATATTATTTGGCAAAGATGGGTAGTTACCGTAGTAGGATTTATAGGGCTTGTTGTTACGCTTAAACCGCATGCCGAGGATTTTAACCCCGAAATTTTGTATTTTGTATTAGCGGCTATTTCATTTGCTATGCTTGATATTATTAATAAAAAATTCGTAATAAAAGAATCAATGATTAACATGCTATTTTATTCGGCAATAGTAACTGCTATAGTGTCGCTACCTGTGGCGTCGCAGTATTGGCTAACTCCTAGTGGTTTTGAATTAGCGTTATTATTTGTACTTGGTAGTAGCGGAAGCTTAATATTATTCTTCCTGCTTAAAGCTTTTTCCATGGTAGATGCAACCGCTACCGCTCCTTATAGATATTTAGAGCTGGTGATTTCGGCAATAGCGGCATATTTCATATTTAACGAGTTTCCTGATAAAAATACACTGCATGGAGCAGTAATAATAATTCCTACCACCTTATTTATAATATACTCCGAAAAAAAAGCTATGAGTAGAAAACATGAATCGCAGTAAGCTAGTATTTTTAAGCGGTATCGCTAACACTTTTGAATGGTATGATTATTTATTATTCGGTTATTTTGCACCCATAATAGGAGCAAAATTTTTTCCGAATGATGATGCTAATACTTCTTTACTGCAAGCTTTTTTAGTTTTTGCTATAGGTTATTTGGCAAGACCGTTGGGTGGCATATTTTTTGGTGTCATTGGTGATAGATTTGGACGCAAAGTAGCCTTAACTAGTGCGTTATTTTGCATGTCTGCCCCAACCGTATTAATGGGAATATTACCAACTTACCATACTATAGGTATAACTGCGACTATATTAATGATTTGTGTACGAATTCTACAAGGATTATCAATGGGAGGAGCTTTGACCGGTTCTATTTCTTTTGTTATTGAACATACTAGCCATAAACACCGAGGCTTTATCGGTAGTATTGCAATGTCTAGTATATGCTCCGGTTTATTGCTTGGTTCTTTTGTTTCTTATATCGTTAAGAATATCCTAACAGCTTCACAATTTGATAGTTTTGGCTGGAGAATACCTTTTCTACTTGGATTTTTTATTCTTTTTGCAGCATTTTATATTAAAAAAAATACACACGAAACACCGAATTTTAAAAATCTAAGAGAGCAGAAAAAGATTTTACAATCACCGTTAAAAAAAGTCATTACCAGTCATTGGTTTGATATATTAATCTCGATTTTTATCAATGCTCCCGGTTCGATAATATTCTATCTAACTACACTTTACTTGGTATCGTTTTTAAAAATCAGCCGTAACTTTACTGAAAATGAGGTAAATAGCTTCACTAGTGTATGTTATGTGATTATGATAGCCGTAACTTTATTAAGCGGTTATCTATCCGATATTATAGGCCGCAGGAAAATTTTTGTAATTAATCTGATAATAATTATTGTAACAACACCGTTTTTACTTAATAATTTTGAGAGCGGGGATTTCACAAGTGTAATTATTTCACAATTTATGCTTGCTATACTTGCGGCTAGCTATATCGGTCCTGAACCGGCATTACAAGCAGAATTTTATCCTACAAATATACGTAACACTGCTCTCTCTATTTCATATAACACTGCTACAAGTATTTTTGGTGGTACTACGCCTCTTGTCTTTGAATATTTAGTACAAAAAACAGGGCATGTAACCTCGGCAGTTTATTATGTCATATTAAGCTGTATTTTTGCATTGATCGCCTTATCTTTTTACAAAAATGGAAGTTTAGATACAATATGAAAAAAATTACAAAACCTGCAAACCTAGTTGAATTTAATGATAAAATTGTAGTCTTGACACCTAAGAGTTCTTACTATGGCAATGCTTACGAACACAAAATAACTAAAAAAGGATTAGTTTTTGCTAGTATCTCACAGGATAGTATAAATCACTCCAAAACTGTTGAAAAAATAACTAGTAACGAGGGAATTTCAAGGATAGATATAGACTTATTAGGTACATGCCATCGCATTACTACAGCTGTAACGACTGACCGACTACGGCAAGAAGAAAACGGCTCTTTAGAAATGAGACCTGCTTCTGCAAATGAGATAGCCCAATTACAAAAGTTAGTACAAGATAATAAAGTGATTATTTGCAGAAAGCATTTGGGATGTATGCTAATGAAACTACAGTAGCATCTTCTGATGAAGTACATATAGGTGGAGCGAATGAAAAACTAGAATAAGAGCTTTTTTGTAAATAGTAAACGCATTTCCAAAATTCTTCTTGATTTAATAACAAATATGTGGCAAAAAGAATTTAAGATAAAATTCTAAGCTACTATAGCTCAGGGGTAGAGCACTTCATTGGTAATGAAGAGGTCGGGGGTTCAATTCCCCCTAGTAGCACCACTGAAAATATATATTATGATAGATATTCTTCTTTTTGTGCATATTACCATTGCTATATTGTTAATTATAGTTATTCTGATGCAGCGTAGCGGATCGGATGGTATTAGTAGTATAAGCGGTGGTAATAATATGGGAGTAGTTAGTGTTAAAACAGTCAGTAATTTTCTTACTAAAAGCACTATAATACTTACAACATTATTTTTAATAAATGCAATAGTACTTGCTAATCTTTCCTCAAAGAAGAAATCTGATTTAGTTTCTAAGATTAATGAAATTGAAGAAAATCAAGCAGAAAATAGTTTACCTATAGCTAAATAGTTACAGCTTTATCTTGATAATATCTCTCATACTTGTCATTGTTTACTTTGGTTGGTATTGCCCGCATGGATACCCGAACAGTCATTGCTAGGAGCAAAGCGACGTGGCAATCCAAAAAAATAATTAAAGAAATTCTGATTTACAGAATTTCTTACTGGATTGCTCCATCGCAACTTACAGTTTCTTCTCGTAATGACGAAAAAACCGAGCCATGCAACAAAGCCGCATGACAATAATTCACAAAATAATTTTAGCAATGTCTATGGCATTTAATATAAAAGAAAAATTTTATATCATTTTATGTACGTTTTTTACAGTCCTTATTATAGTAGGAAACTTAATATATCAAAAATTTGTTTACCTTAATATTTTTAATCTTTATATTCTTGAATTATCTATAGGAGCAATTTTTTACCCGTTAACTTTTTTATTAACAGATTTAATAGCTGAGTTTTATGGTAAAGAAAGATCCAATTTTTGCGTGAAGCTTGCTATTATTTTTAATATAATAGTAGTTTTAATAATAAGTCTTATGGATAAATTGGAAGCTACTAATTGGTCTAAGGTTGATAACATAACTTTTCATAAAGTGTTTGGTTCATATTATATATCTTTTTTAGCATCAACTTTTGCCTGTTATATAGCTCAACTTGTTGATATTAATATCTATTTATGGATACGTAAAATTACTAAAGGTAAATATTTATGGATAAGAAACAATTTTAGTACGGCAATTTCTTTATTTCTTGATACTGTTATTGTAATTGGGATTATGAGCTTATTTAATATTTTTCCTTTTGACCAATTACGTCATCTTGTACTTAATAGCTATTCATTTAAACTATTTTTTACCGTATTTAGTACACCGATATTCTATTTGGCAGTTTGGTTAATACGCTTATCTATTAAGAAGTTTGATAAATAAGGATAAGATGCTCAAAAAACTATCCTGTATTTATCTTTACAAATTGACTTTTAACTTAACAAGTCCTTGATGGCTTTGATATTTTCTATGAGTATAATAATTATATTCAAGTAGAACATTTATATTTTTTCTGTTCATAAGTATATTACTACCTATATTATATCCAAGCTTAGGTTGCTTTGGTATAATAATTGTTTCTTGTAATGTTTGTCCTTTAAAGGTCGCTTTTGCATTAACTTTTGTATTTTTATTATTGAAGTGATACTCAATATTACCGTACAAACTTGGTGTTAATACTATATTATTTATGGTCGCTATAGGCTTAAACACTATTTTACCGCCAATACTACTTTCAAATGATTGATTTGATTTCTTTTGAATCATCAAATTTTCTATATCTACATTATATTCTTTGTAGTTGCTAGCTCTTGAATAATCATATTTAAAACCGATATTAGGAATAAAATGTAAATCGTATTTTGTATGATATTTATAATTTAACAAGCTTTCAAAACTTAAATTATTGTTTTGATATTTTCCAATTATATTATTAATACTTTTAGATTTATTCTTAATATAATTATGACCATAAGATGTTATAGCCTGTAATGAGAAACCTTTAATGAGTTCTTTTAGACCGTAAATGCTTAAAAGATGACCGTTAACTGCTGTGTTTCCTAGTTTTTTATTATATTTAATTTGGGATTCTAAACGGCTATAAGCTATTCCGATAACATCATGACTATTGATAAATTCAGCATCAGCCCCGATAGTTACGCCGGTTGTACGACCTTGATATTTTGGAATATTCTTCCAAGTTCCTTGTTTGTTGACGCCGTATAAGCCGCTAATCCATACTCCTCTTGCGATAGTGGGTTCTTCATCACCGGCCCCTATTGCAACAACATTGAATCTATCACTTAAAATATGATGATGAACAGGTTTGTGAAGAGTTGAAGGCGCCTTAACTAATATTGCTACTCTCCCACTGGTATCATAAGATACTTGTTGTCTCTGTGCTGCCTCATCTTGTTCTGCGATTGCTTCAGTTTTGAATGACACATCGATAGCTTCATCTTCGCTTTCTAACGCTATATCTTTTTTTGATTCTTCTTCAGTTGTATTATTGCTTGCTTCTAATCCTTCATCAGTTTCATATCCTTCATCAGTTTCATATCCCTTCTCTTCTTCATCACTAGATCTTAAGTCTAGAAGTGATTTTTTATTATCTGATGATTTATCATTTTTGCTATCGTTAGAACTCAGTAACCTAGGTGATAAAGCGGTTTCTGAATCGGATTCCTCTGACTTTTTATTACTATATTCAGGTTGTGTATTATCCTTTGTTGAGGATTCGTCATTTGCAGATTCGTTTTTTTGTTGGAATAATCGTAATTGTTTCGGATCTAAACGTCCTACTGTCTTTGCCTGGTGATTATTTTCTGATTGAACATCACTACCATATTTTTGTTCTAGTTCAGCAGACTCTGCGAGTAATTCTTCAACAAATACAAACAATTCTTTATCTTTTGCTAACTCTAAAAGTTTGGATTTATAAATATTATGTACTTCTTGTCCTATTTCAGTTCTAGGACCTATAAAATTAGAGTGAGCAGTATTAAATGCCTCTTTTACCGTTTCTTCTGGATATTCTGTGAATTGCTGTGTATAAATATTATGTACTTCTTGTCCTATTTCAGTTCTAGGACCTATAAAATCAGAATAAGCTGAAGTAAACGCCTCCGTTAATTTTTTACTAAGTATAATATCATCTTCAACATATTTAATAAATTCTTTATCGTTTGTTAATTCCAAAAGTTTCGAAGTATAAATATTATGTATTTTTTGTCCTATTTCAGTTCTAGGACCTATAAAGCTAGAGCGCATAGTGTCGACTGCTTCTTGGATTTTTGCAAAATACGTATTATTTTGATGAACTTGAGATAAATTTTTTGAATGCTCAAATGCTACTGATTCCGCTATAGCTTTTTTAAACAAATTGGTATCAGAGTATCTTGCTTTATGTCCTGCTGATTTTTGTCCTGATAAAGCAAATTCTTTATATCTTACAGCTATATCGGAGTTAAAGTTATAAATTTTTGGAGTTGTTTTAAAAATAGATGTAGATATCTTTGCATTTAATTTAGTAATTCTACTTATCCAATCTTTAGTAATCCCTAAAGTTGTTAGATAAGCTAATTCCAAATCTTTTGAACCGGACGGTGGTGGCGGTGGCGGTGGTGGCATGTTTCCGGTATGGATGTGTTTTTTATCTTTTGCTTGTGAGTACTCTTTAAGAGCTTTTAATATTATAGTCATATTTAATTTATTAGCAAGAATTCTTACTTGTTCATTGCTCATACCTGTAAATGTAGGCAAAACTAATCTTAATTGATCTAAATTATTATGACCTTCTAGTTTGATAGTAGCAGCTTTTAAAAACTTTTTTAATAATTCAGGTTCTTTTTCCTTGACTATAGCAATAAACTCATTGTTAGGTAAATTTGCTGTAATTAATTCTTCAAATTTTATTGTCCTTAAAATAGCTGTTCTTAAATCATCAAGTTTAGCCTGTGCTTGATCATCGTTAATTGTTTTTCTTAAGTTGGTATCTTCTGTTGTTAAAAAAGTAGCTTGTTGTGCTATAGTTAATGTACTAGGGTTGTTAATTAACTCTTCAACTCTATTGCCAAATATATCTTGATCGAAGTTTTGTGCATTAGCATAGGCAAATGCTAATTGTTCAAATGGAGTTGGTTTGCCCTCTAATGCTCTAATCAATTTGAATTGATTTAATTCATGTTTAATAGGCTTCTTTAATTCTTCAGATATTTTGCATGACGATAATAAAAGACGTGTTACAGCATCATCAGTGTCTTCATTGAAAAGATTTTTAATTATGTCTTTGCTTGTTATGTTGTTCTTACCATTTACGGTTATATCTTGTATATACGGGTCTTGAACAAGTGTGTTAAAAACTTCTGTAGCTTTTTCTTCGATTGCAGTGGTTGAAATGCTAAATAAATTTACAAGAGTTTTTCCGTCAGCTCCTTGGTTGGCGTATGATGCGGTTAATATTTGACGTATAACATTTGTAAGATCAGCTTGTCTTGTTATAAGCTGATCCTGTAAATCATCAGCTTTTGCACCTCCTGTCTCAGTTCTATATTCTGCATATAGTTTTGCATAAGCTGTCTTTGGTGCACTTCTTTCTGTGCTGGTTATACTAGAAGTTGTAGGTCGTAATAACACTTTTGGTTTAACAGTAGTATTACGAATAAACTGAGTATATAATGAATGTATCTGAGGATATTCTGCTTGTAACTTATTTAAATCAAAATTGTTAGATTTGCTAATAAAGCCTTGAGAATTTAAGGGAGGAGGAGGTGGTGGTGGTATACTCCCATTTAGCGGTAGAGGCGGCGGATTTGGAATACCACCATTTAGTGATAGAGGTGGTGGATTCGGCATGCTGCTTTGTGTTTGTTCTAAATTATTTGCATTATTACCTACTGCTAATCCTAAAATTTTATTGGTTTCATTGCTTAGTGCATTATTATCAGATAATATTACTTTAATTACTGAATTTAATTCTTGTGTCTTTAATTCTTTGGCTAGTTTAATCATATAGTCTTTAGTTAAACTATCTATTATTAGTCCTTGATTTTTTAGTGCTATATTTATTTCTGCTACTATTTCCGATGTTAAAATATATTCGCTTTTTACAATATATGATTGCATTTTATTTTTTAACTCTAATTGCAGAGCTACAAATTTTTCTACTGAACTCTTATCTTTACTTGCTGCTAGTTTGATAAGATCTAATCGTGCATTTTCTTCAAATTGACTATTAGATATATTTCGCGTTGCATAGTCTTTAATTCTTTCAACCAATTTAGTTTTTTCTTTAGAAGAACTATTGTCTAATAATGCTTTTAGCATAGGTCTATTTTTAACGTCAATATTGGTCTTGAAATCTAATTGTCCACTATCGTTGCTAAATAATACCCTTTGAATAGTATCATCATTAAAATCACTTAATATAGCAGTTATTGCTTCTTTTTTATAACTACTATCTACTTGAAGATTTAATGCTGCTATAGGATCTGTTTTAATAAGATTTTTAAATTCTTCAATATTTTCTTCTTGTTGTATTATTCTCTTTATATTGTGTTGAGACTGCGTTAAATTACCCTGACTTGCTTTATTATTAAAGTGAGTTTTAAAAGTACTTATAGGATCAAAAGAATATGGTTGTTTCTCTTGTCTACCCGTGGGAACTCCCGAAGATGTTCCTGTAGTAGATGTTCCTGTAGTATTGGTATCTTGATTTGATAACATACACCAATGTTTGGTTTCGCTCTTTTTTTTTGAGCCTCCGGCAGACGGTTTAGTAGTATTATTGTTATTTAACAGCTGGTTTGCATTTATTCCCTCTATTATTTGGTCTCTATAAGAACTTGCTTTTACTATCCCTATCTTAAATTCTTTCTGTAATGCTTCAACTGTAGGGACAATATTATTATCTATATAGTATGCTTTTTTATTAAGCATTTTCTGAGTTACTATTGATTTAATATAGGGTTGTGCCTCACTGTTATCAGCACCAAATCTCTGCTTTATCTCTTTTTCTGTAGGAACATGGCTATCCGCTATATATTGTGGCTTTTCTCTGTCCATAACTTTAAGTCTTATTGACTTAATATAGGTCTCTCTATTATCATCACGAGACACACCAAACCTATTTTTTAACTCTTCTTCTGTAGGAACATGGCCATCCGCTATATATTGTTCCTTTGCGTTTTCCATTATTTCAGTTCTTATTAATGCAACAAAAGATTCTGCATCATCTTTATCCATGTGAAGAGCAGTCTTTACTTCTTGCACTGCAGGGATAATATTATAATCAATATAATGTTTGTATTTAATAGCTCTGTTTATTGAGCGGATATATAGATCGATTACTGCTTTTTTGTCTTTTTCTGCACGACGTACCTTTTGATCTTTTTCTACATTCTTGTCTATTTTGTTAGGGTCATAACTTATGCCAAGATTTGTTGCTGCTTCCATATCTGTAGGAACTATGCCTTGCTTAATATATTCTTGTTTTTTTGTATTAAAATCCTGTTGTTTTATGCTTTCGATGTATAATAAAATTTCAGCTCTTGCTTG
This sequence comes from Candidatus Rickettsia kedanie, assembly GCF_045865205.1. NCBI lineage: Bacteria > Pseudomonadati > Pseudomonadota > Alphaproteobacteria > Rickettsiales > Rickettsiaceae > Rickettsia > Candidatus Rickettsia kedanie. The sequence continues at coordinate 27,384 of NZ_BAABMM010000005.1, forward strand.
TCTTGCTTTATGTCTAGTATTATCTAAAAAACCTGATAAATCTGTTTCCTTATACTTTATTCCTAGATAATCTTTTAGATCATCTGTGGCTTGAGTAAAACTAGGAATTAAGTTTGCGTTTTGCCATTTTTTGATTTTTTCATTTGGAGTAAAAGAGTTCCAAATACTTTGTTGCTGTTTTGAATTGTACTTTTGCCATGTCGGGGTTTTACTAACTAAATCCTTAAAGCTTGCCGCTCTAGCACTTGTACTTAAAAAGCTATTAGTCAATAAACAGGTTGACATGAAAAAAGTTAAAACATATTTTTTTGAGTAGGAATTTTGTAATTTCATTCAAACCTCGATCAGTTATTATTTTTTTAAATATAAACGAGGCAAATTATACAATATTTATTAACTTATGTAAATTATTAATTATTAATTTTTGTTAACTAATAGATTTTTAAACCAAAATGTGCTTAATACATTACATACTAATGGCATCTTAATTTTTGATAAATAAAATATGCAAATTCAATTTCACTTATATAACACTCTTAGCCGTACTAAAGAGGTTTTTAATCCTCAAGATCAAGCTAACATAAAAATGTATGTATGTGGACCGACTGTTTATGATAATCCTCATATAGGCAATAGTAGATCGGTAGTAGTATATGATTTACTTTATCGTATAGTTATAAAAATATTCGGCAGTAGAGCAGTAAAATATGTACGCAATATTACCAATGTTGACGATAAAATTATTGATAGAGCTGAACTACTTGGCATTACTATTAATGAGTTGACTGATAAAGTTACACAAGAGTTTCATACAAATATGGCATATTTAGGTTGCATGCTACCGAGTATTGAGCCGAAAGCTACAGAGCATATTGATGTAATGATCGAAATAATAGAACGCTTAATAGCAAAAGATCATGCATATATTATGGATAATCATGTTTATTTTGATGTTTTATCAGCTCCAAATTATACGGAATTATCTAACCGAAATTTAGAAGAAATGTTTGAGGGAGTGCGTATAGAAAACAGTAAAACCAAAAAGCATCCACAGGATTTTGTATTATGGAAACCGGCAAAGCCAAATGAATCCACAAATATGAATTTTGAAAGTCCTTGGGGGTTTGGTCGCCCTGGATGGCATATTGAATGTTCAGCCATGAGCTACAAATATTTAGGTGAGAATTTTGATATTCACGGTGGCGGAGCAGATTTAATCTTCCCGCATCATACTAATGAAATTGCACAAAGTAGATGTGCTTTTCCGGATTCTACCTATGCTAAATATTGGGTACATAATGGCTTTCTAACGGTGAACGGTGAGAAAATGAGTAAATCTCTCGGTAATTTTATTACCGTAAGGGATTTAATGGATAAAAAAATTTCAGGAGAGGTAGTAAGATTATTCTTATTAAGTAGCCATTATAGGCGTCCACTTGATTATAATGATAAAGCTATAGAAGATGCTCAAAAGACTTTAGATTATTGGTATAGAGCCATAGAAAATATTAATGTACAAAAAATAGATTTACCTTACAATTTCATGCAAAGCTTACTTGATGACATGAATACGTCGCTTGCCGTTAAAATAATTAATGACTATGCGAAAGGTGTTTTTATTTCTAAAACTGAAGAAGAAAGGCAGCTTAACGCCTCTGTTATTATTACTTGTGCTAATTTTATTGGTTTAATGAATAAGACTCCCCATGAGTGGTTTAATAGCGGTGTGGATGAACTCTATATAAATGAGCTTGTAAATAAGCGTTTGGAAGCAAAAAAACAAAAAAATTGGTTATTAGCCGATCAAATTCGTAAGCAGTTATTAGAGGAAAAAATAATTCTAGAAGATAAACCTGATGGTACTACTATTTGGCGAAAAGAATAAAAGATTGTAAATTATGCAATATATGTATATAGTTTGTAGGCTTATTGTAGAACGTCATTACGAGGAAATTATGTAATAATTGACGCAGCAATCTCAGGATATTGGATGAGATTGCCGTGCAGCCTATGGCTGCTCGCAATGACGATTATGCAAAACTTAAGCAAAAAATTCACACGTAAGATATAGTTAGTTCATGTATAGAGCTGTCATGCTAGCTCCTTGATTGCGGCATCCAGTAAATATATGATAATAAGTTGTTTTTGGATCCTGTGGACAAGCCACGGGATGACAAATATACACAATATCTTACGGAGGTATAAACTAACAATTAGGAGAATTTAAAAATGTCAAACATATCATCTGTTAACATTAAAGAATTATTGGATGCAGGAGTGCATTTCGGTCATAAGACCTCACGTTGGAATCCTAAAATGGCATCTTATATATATGGTGAACGTGATGATGTTCATATAATCGATTTAAGACAAAGCGCCGTTTTAATGAGTGCTGCTTTGAATACAATATATGAAACCGTAAAAAAAGACGGTAAAATATTATTTGTAAGTACTAAAATACAGGCCAGTGATATTATAGCGGAATATGCCGAAAAATGCGGACAATATTACGTAAATCATAGATGGCTTGGCGGTATGCTAACTAACTGGACAACTATTGCGGGTTCAATAGAAAAACTAAATAAGTTAGAAAAAACCTTAGAAAATGAAGAAGCACTTATGGGGTATACTAAGAAAGAGATACTCAATATGAGCCGTAAGAAAGAGAAGTTACTTCTATCTCTTGCTGGTATTAGAAATCTTAATTCTAAACCTGATCTTCTAGTAGTTATTGACACTAATAAAGAGCATATCGCAATTAATGAAGCGGTAAAGCTTAATGTTCCTATAGTTGCAGTAGTCGATACTAATTCTAATCCTGATAATGTAGATTATCCGATTCCGGGTAATGACGATTCTATAAGGTCAATAAGACTTTATTGTAGTTTATTTGCAGATGCAGCATTACAAGGACTTGAAGAATCAATGAAAGCTTCAGGGGTTGATATGGGTGCTATGCAGGAGCATACAGATAAGGCGTTAACTTCTAAAAATGTTTCTCAATTAAAACAAGCTAAAAAATTCTCTAAAACAAAAAATATTGATGAAGAGATAAATACAGAATTTGAGCAAGCATTAAATGATACCGATGAAAATAAAAATTCTGATAATGCATAAATGTTGTTGTGTGGATTGAAAAACCTACTCGATGTCATCCCCGTGTAGGCGGTGATCCAGAAACATAATTTTAATATTAATATAGACGCTACATAATTTTATAGAATAAAAGATAAAAGTTTTTATCTGTTTTACTGGATTCCCGCTTTCGCGGGAATGACATAAAGAGCAATTTCCATAGCTCAGACGATTAGACACCCCAAGCCAAATATAATAATTAAGGAGAAAGTAAGGTATGAGTGAAATAAATATAAGTGCTGTAGCGGTTAAAGAATTAAGAGAAAAAACCGGTGCAGGTATGATGGACTGCAAAAAAGCATTAATAGAAACCAGCGGTAATTTTGAAGAAGCTATAGATTTCTTGCGTAAGAAAGGCTTAGCTGCAGCAGCAAAAAAAGCCGGACGTATTGCTTCTGAAGGTTTAACGGTTGTAAAAGTTGATGGGCTTACCGGAGTGGTGGTTGAAGTCAATTCCGAAACGGATTTTGTTGCTAGAAATGAGCAATTTCAGGATCTAGCTAAGGATATTGCAAACCTTGCAGTAATTGCAAAAACTATAGACACGCTAAAAACATCTAAAATGCAAAGCGGTAAATCAGTTGAAGAAGAGATTATAGAAAATATCGCTACAATCGGTGAAAATTTAACATTACGTCGTATGGATATATTAGAGATATCCGAAGGAGCAATCGGTTCGTACGTACATAATGAAGTTGTACCGAATCTAGGAAAAATTTCCGTATTAGTAGGTCTTGCGTCTAACGCAAAAGATAAAGCAAAACTAGAAGCTTTAGCTAAACAAATTGCTGTTCATGTAGCAGGAAATAACCCGCAAAGTATAAATGATTCAAGCTTGGATCAAGCACTCGTAGAGCGTGAGAGAAAAGTATTTTTTGAGAAATCTAAAGAAGAAGGAAAGCCTGATAATATTATAGAAAAAATGGTAGAAGGTAGAATACGTAAATTCTTCTCTGAAGTTGTATTGCTTCAGCAGAATTTCTTATTTGATCCTAAACTTACTGTTGCGGAAGTAATTAAAAATGCTGAAAAAGAACTCGGCGCAGAAATTAAAATCGCCAAATTTATTAGATACGAACTTGGTGAAGGTATAGAACACGAAAAACAAAACTTTGTCGATGAAGTAGCTGCTATTACGCAAAGTTAAGGGGTTTGTTTTATAGCTTCAATGTCATTCCCACGTGGATACCAAAACATCATTGCAAGCATGCGTTGTTATGCAGACACAATTCCATCCTATCATCCCGCGATTTGAACGGTGTTGTTGCATTGCTCGATGTCATTCCTAGATAAAAGCAGGAAATCCAGTAATTAGAAAGTACAAATATAACAAGTTTTTAAAATTAAAAGCTCGATTTATCTCGCTTTTTTCTGGATTCCCGCTTTCGCGGGAATGACAGCGAGTAGGTTTTCGAGCCATGCAACAAAGCTTATAGTCGGCCGTAATGATGATTTGGGTTCATGCAACAAATCTCTACTTTTATGGGGATCACATCTAGTACTTTTTGAATCCACTCAGTGTCTCGTTACTCCCCTAAAAGTTCTATAGTAAATTCGCGTTCTAGGTGATCTATGTTTACACCACCTTCATTTTGTTGTACTAGTTTATTTCAATACTTATAGTATCCGCTACTTACCGGTAAGGAATATAATTTACCGTTATAAACAGTTAAGGCTGGATACCGTTGGTTCTCAAAAATTATAGGAGTATTTGGTAACGATAACCATTTTCATTTTCCTAATTTTTAAACTTTTTCTATTTGAGAAACTAGGAGAAACTTGCTCAGCAGAATCTAAAGATTCAGTGGTACTAGTAGTACTGTGAGGAGCAGGATTCCTTGCTATATAGGTTGTTTTATTTTTAGGATTGGTACCTAAAACTTCTATTTTTCCTGTATTTATCTTATAAGCATTTACCAAAATTTTACTTCCGGCAGTTGTAACTTTTAGCACCCCTGCCACTGCTTTATAGAATACATAACTGGTAATTATTATTACGGCTCCTAAAAATTCGCCCTCTCCACTATCAGATGAATTTCTGTATTTTTTTCTTCTTTCTCTTGCCTCGATTTGATCTGTTGCCTGTTGATTTGCAATGTGACGTATAGTATCTGGATCTTGCATAATTATATCCTTCATGATTAAATAGCTATTTAATCATGTCACAATTAAAAGTCAAATTTTATTTTTGAAAATTCTACTTTTATTAACTAGCCTTAGCTATGGAAGAAACTTCGTAATTACCTTCAAATATTCATCTAGGACTTTTTGGTTATTCTCAACAAATTTTAAAGCTTTTTCACGATAAGCTTTAAGTTCTAGAGAATTATTAGGGCTAAGGAGATATGTTAGTTTGGTGAGTAAATCTTCACCGTTTTTGATTTGGATAGCTGCTTCATTTTGCAGTACTCCTTTAGCGATATCGGTGTTTTTACTCATATCGGGACCGAATATAATACAATTAGAGAAATATGCCGCTTCTAAAATATTATGTCCGCCTTGTTTAAAAGAACCGCCGATAAAAGAAATTGTAGCTAAGGAAAAAAATAATCCCATTTCGCCGAATCTATCAACTATATAAATATCATTGCTTAAAACAGGTAAATCATTTTGTGACTTAGCGGTCGCGGATAAATTATGTGATTTACAATTATCGATAATGGATTTAACTCGCTCGGGATGTCTTGGAATTAGGATAATATAGCAATCTGAAAATTGCTCTTGTAGGTTTTTGATTATAGGTAAAATCACCTCTTCATCTTCAGGGTGAGTGCTAGCAAATACCACCATTTGTCTATTGTCTAAATGTGAGCTTAATTTTGATAGCTCTTCTTGATTAACTGGAAGTTTTTCATTGGCAAATTTAATATTGCCTAAATTAATTGCATCTGATACGCCAAGTTCATTGAATTTTTGTAAGTCACGCTCGCTTTGCACAATAATGTTACTAAAATGTTTGAGGATAAGCTGAAAGAAGCTTTTTCTTTTTAGCCAAGCTTTAAATGATTTATCGGAAATACGTGCGTTAACTAACAGCAATTTACACTGCCTCGCTCCTTCATTAATAGTACACGGCCATAATTCCGATTCTATAAAAATACCTAAATTAGGTTGCCAATTTTTTAAAAATTTTCGAGTAAAAATAATATTATCTATCGGTAAAAATTGGTGAACTGCTATTTTAGGTAATTTGGCAGTTAATATTTTAGCGGAGCTGTTAGTCCAAGAAGTTACTAAAAAACGAATTTCAGGATAGCGTTTACTTATATTATATATTAATGTTAAAGCTGCCATAGACTCACCGACGCTAGCTGCATGGATCCATATTAAGAAGGAGTTGTCTGGTCGATACTTACCTATAGCAAAACGTTCTTGGATGCGTCTTATATCTTCTTTACCTATTAATAAGCGTATAAGAATTATGATAAAATAAACAGGCAATAATATAAAGCTTAAAGCATAATATAATAACATCATTTCTTTAAGCTCTCTGTTAAGCTTGTTAGTTGTTTTTCAAGGCTTATATGGTTTTGTATTTTATCATTTATGAGTTCTAAAGGTAAGCCAACTATGATTTTAATGATACCAAACGGTAGGGGTATTATTAATTTATCCCAACTTTTTAACCTGAAACATCTAGAAGTGGAACTGACTATAGGAATAAGTTTTTTGTTATATCTATAAGCAATTTCGGTAATGCCGCTATTTACTTTATATACCGGTCCTTTAGGACCGTCCGGTGTGACTATTATATTTGCCCCTTGAGATAACTTACCTATAATATTACGTAAAGCTCCAATTGAATTTTTATTAGTAGAACCTACTATCACTCTGCAACCGAATTTTCCTACTAAAGCGTTTAAAATTTCCCCGTCTAAATGCGGTGATATTAAAGCATAGATATTTCTATGTCCTATAAACATAGCCGGACTTAAGGCAAGCATATTATGCCAAAATGCAAAAATTACCCCTTGTTCGTTTAGGAATTTTTCCTTATTGCCGTTATCGTAAAAAATAAATTGCTGTTTTGATGTAAAATAAACAAAAAGCAAATACCAATATAGTAAAATAGTAATTATACTAAGTACGTATTTATTATTTTTTAAAAATTTTTTAAAAACTTTCCGCATGATTTGTTTTGCCGGTGTCATACCGCGGCTTGACCGCAGTATCCATATAAAGATTTACATTGTTAATATTATTTCTTCTTTAGATACTGCAGTCAAGCCGCGGTATGACAGCTTAGTACTATAAAGCATCACAAGCTCTCTCAATTCTCATACAAGCTTCTTCTAGCTCTTCCATAGAAGTAGCATAAGAGATTCTAAAATATCCCTCTAATCCGAAAGCGATACCGGGTACCACGGCAACTTTTGCTTCTTCAAGTAAATATTCGGCAAAATCATTACTATTGCTAATTATTTTTCCTGACTTAGTTTTATGCCCAAATATTTTATCGCATTTAACAAATAAGTAAAACGCACCTTCCGGCTTATAGCACTCAAAATATTTTACTCTTTTCAAAATTGATAAAGCAAAATCACGTTTTTTTTGAAAATTTAAAGCATTAGGCTTGATATAATCTTGAAGACCGTTTAATGCTTCAATAGCAGCCATTTGACTTATTGAACAAGGGTTTGAAGTACTTTGCGACTGAATAATAGTCATTGCTTTAATTAAAGCTTTAGAGCCCACGCCGTAGCCTATACGCCAACCCGTCATAGAATAAGCTTTAGATACTCCGTTTACGGTAAATATTCTCTCTTTTAAATCAGGTGCTATTTGGGCTAATGTATAAAATTTAAAATCATCAAAAATAATATGTTCATAAATATCATCGGACATTACGTTCACATGAGGATATTTTCTTAAAACTTTAGCAATATTTTCTAGCTCTTCAAAGTTATAGCTTGCACCTGTTGGATTACTAGGTGAGTTAATAATAAGCCATTTAGTTTTATCCGTAATTGAACATTCTAAAGCTTCTACACTTAATTTAAAGTTATTTTCAATTCCGCAATTTACAAAAACAGGTGTTCCTGTGCTAAGTGCAACTATATCAGGATATGAAACCCAATAGGGTGCCGGAATAATTACCTCATTCTCTTTATCTAAGGATGCCATAAATAAATTATATATAACTTGTTTACCGCCGGTACTTACTATTATTTCATCAAGTTCGTAATCTATACTATTTTCACGTTTGAATTTGTCTTTTATTGCTTGCTTTAAAAGAGGCATACCCTCAACGTTAGTATATTTAGTAAAGCCGTCTTTAATCGCTTTAATCGCCGCTTCCTTAATATTGTCAGGCGTATCAAAATCAGGCTCACCTGCAGCAAGTGCAATAATATCAACTCCCGATTTTTTGAGTTCAAGGGTTTTCTTTACAACTGCAAGGGTTGGTGACGGCTTTATAGAATTTAGCCTCGTAGAAATAATTGACATAATTTTGAGTTCGTATTAATGAGATAGTTTGATATCATTCCTGTGACAGCAGGAATCCAGAGTAAAGCGAGCTTTTAAAAATCCTTAAAGTACTGGATTCCCGCTTCCGCGGGAATGACATTAATAAGCGATAATACAGCAATTTTAATCGCAATAAAATTATTTTATTTAAAAATTTATCAAGATATGCTTTATTATAGTAAGGAATATTAATTTAGTAATTAAACTATGCTCGGTAAAATAAAAGACAAAATCAAACATTATTGCTTAACTATAATAAATATACCGAATTTTATTAAGAATAAAATTTTAGAATTTAGAAATTATATAAGTGATTGTAAATATAAATTCTCTCATTTAGCCGAAACTAATTATCAGCTTGGACTTGATCATTTATATAGAGGTAATTTAAATGATGCATTGCTTAGGTTTAAACTAGTCGATAAATTTTTTAATCCTAATGATTCTAAAGTATATTATCAACTCGGATGGGTTTATTTTTTAAAAAATAATTACAGACAAGCTATAGAATATTTAGAACAATCTAATGCACAATATAAAGCTATATTTATAAATTTTTTGAAAAATTATAAGGATATTACTGAAATACCTCAAGAAATTTGGGGAAAATATCATGATTTAACTGCACAATATTATCCTACTATTTTTAATAACGATAAAAATATCCATCTCCCGTATAGGTTTGTTAATGATACACTCAAGCAGATATCTGATTTACCGGATAATTATTCTATTTTGGAACTTGGAAGTAATATAGGGCTGGTAGGTTATGAAATACAAAAACGTTTTCCGGAAAGTTTTACTTTAACCGGTGTAGAAATTTCTACTTTAATGAATGATTTACAAGAAACATATTACCCGAACACTAAAATTTACGATCAAATATATAATATTGCTATCGATGAATTTTTAAAACAAAACTCTAATAAATTTGATATTATTTTTAGTTTTTGCGGATTATCGTTTACTAACAATTTAATAGAATATTTTAATTTAATATACTCATCTCTTAGTGCACAAGGGTATTTTGCCCTTTGTTTACCAAACGCCGCGAAGACGCAATTCTCAGTAAAACGCAAAGAATTTATTTTTAACTTGAATGAAATAAATAATATTTTACAAAAAAATAATTTTACTATATTCACTTCGGAAGAAATAATACTAGCGGACAACAATAAATATAGTATTATTGTTTGTAAGAAAATAACATAAATCAATGAGAATTTTAATTATACTATCTATTATACTATGCTCATTATTCGCAAGAGCTGATCTTGAATATGTTGATAATGACATATATAACTATAATGGTGGAAGAAATGAAAACGGTTGCTTGGAAGTTTATGATCCATACGAAAAATTTAACCGTAAAGTGTTTGCATTTAATTCTGTACTAGATTATATAATATTGCGTCCTTTAGCGATAGGTTATAAGAATATAACGAATGATTACGTAAAAGCACGCGTTAATAGTTTCGTCAGTAATGTCGATACACCGCTTACGGCGGTAAATTACGTGCTTCAGTTAAATTACAATAAAACTATGAAAAGCGTTTGGCGGTTTCTCATTAACACGACGCTTGGTATAGGCGGTTTATTTGATGTGGCAGGTAAAGTAGGTTTGCCGTCTGAACGTCAAACTTTCGGTAGTACCCTTGCACATTATGGAGTTGCCCCAGGTCCTTATTTAGTATTGCCGATAATCGGTAGTACTAACGCAAGAGATATGACGGATTCGGTAGTTACTAATTATGCTCTTAATCCATTAATGTACTACACTCATAATGATTTTGACTTAGGAGTACTAGCAGTTAGTAAAATAAACGATCGATATGTAGTATTACCGTTTAGTGATTATGTGATGAAGAATTCTACCGATCCTTATGTGGCTATGAGATCAGCATTACATCGTGTTCGTGAAGCATCAGTTCAATATCCTGAAAATTTTAAATGTCCTAAACCCAAGAATTAATTAAATTAACGAGGATTATATGCAAAAAATTATTACAGGTTTATTTTTATTAGTTATGACGTGTTCCGCTTATTCTAGCGAGAAAGTGCCTACTGGTTTGAATGATTACGTTACTAATTTAGTAAATGAAGCTTCTAGTATATTAAACGATAGTAAGCTATCTGAGCGAGTAAAAATTGCTAAAGCACGTGAATTAATGTCTCAGAACCTAGATTTTGATTGGATGGCTAAATATACATTAGGCAGAAACGGGATAAAAACTTTATCAGGTGGGCAGGTTCAGGAATTCATCAAAGTTTACTCTAAATATGTTACTAAATCTTATACTGATTTAATAAAAGATTATAAAGGTGCACAGCCTAAAATAGTAGGAGTTCGTCCTTTAAGCTCGACCGATTTTATGGTTGCTATGAATATCATTAGTAATAAAGAGCAAGACCCTATTAAAGTGGCATATCTTGTACGTGAAATGAAAGGGAACGGAAAAGATATTTTTAAAGTTTCTGATATAATTACGGAAGGTGTAAGTCTTATTGGGGCTCAACAAGATGAGTTTACTGATACTTTAAAAAATCAAGGATTTGAGGCACTAATACAAAAATTAGAAAGTCGTTCTTAAATGTATCATTTTTTAGGATTCGATGTCATTCCCGCTTGCGCGGGAATGACATCGAGATCTTTTTAAAAACTGTCAGGTACTATGGTCAAGCCACAGGACTCAAGCACTTTAAAACATTATCTCCCTGAAGATCTTAGCAGGCATTAGTAATAAGTTACTTACATCTCGTTTAGCTATAGCATTAAATATATTGAGCCGAGAATTACCTATTTCAATGATTCCGAAATAAAAGTAGAAATTCAAGAATCGTTTCATAATGAAGATGTAATCATAATACAATCCACATCAAAGTCCGTTAATGATCGCTTAATTGAGCTGTTCTTACTAGTAGATGCAGCAAAAAAAAAGCGGGAGCAAGTCGAATAATTTTAGTAATGCCTTATTGCGGTTATGCAAGGCAAGATAGTATCAATTCTCAAAATATCATTCCTGCTAAGTTAATAGCGGATTTTTTAGAGAAGCTCGAAGTAAACTATGTAATTACTATTAATTTACATTTCGATAAAATAGAGAAATTTTTTAATATTCCTGTTTCTAATCTTGAACCTATAAATTTATATATCCCGTTTTTAAGAACTTATAGCAATTGCGTTATAGTTGCACCTGATAAAGGAAGTATCAATCGTGTTAAAAAATTAGTAATTTATTAAATATAGATTCAGCTTATATAAACAAAAAGGGATATAAATAATAATTGCGAGATGATATTAATAACAGGTAATGTAGAGAGTAAAATTGCATATTACTTGATAATATTATAGATAGCGGTGAAACAATCATAAAAGCAGTAAGATTTTTAAAAGAACATGCGGCCTTATTGGTTAGTGCTTTTATAACTTATGCTGTGCTTGCTGGCGGTTCTAAAGATAAAATTGAAACTTCGATAATAGATAATATTTTTGTTACCGATACTATAGAAGTAGGTGACTTACCTCCAAAATTTCATATAATACCGGTAATGCCAATTATCATAAAAGAGTTAAGAAATATACTATGAGCTTGTGTACTCTAGAGATAAATATATCTGCAATAAAAAATAATTATCTTTTATTACAAAGTATTTGCAAAACATCATTAGTCGGTGCTGCCGTTAAAGCTAACGGTTACGGTCTTGGAGCAGTGCAAATTTCTAAAGCTTTAATAGAAGAAAATTGTAGGCATTTTTTTGTAGCCACAAGCGAGGAGGGAGTGAATTTACGCAAAGCTTTAGGGTTAGATGTTAATATTTTAGTTCTTAACGGCGTTTTTGAACATGATGCTTTAGAGCTTATAGAATATAATTTAACCCCTGTTCTAAATAACTTAAAACAAATAGAAATTTGGCAAAAATTTAGTGATTTGAAACACAGATTATTACCTTGTTATCTACATTTCAATACGGGGATTAATCGTATTGGCTTAAGCTCTGATGAGATAGAGCAGCTAATTAATGATCGTGATTTATTACAAGGGCTAGATTTACAATATATTATAAGCCATCTAGCTATCTCTGAGGAAATAGATAATCCTTATAATCTAGAGCAATTAAACATATTTAAAGCTTATTTACAATATTTCCCAAACGTCAAAGCAAGCCTTGCTAATTCCGGCGGCATATTTTTAGGGCAGGATTACCATTTTGATTTAGCAAGACCAGGGGCTGCTTTATATGGGCTTAATCCTGTAATGAAAAATCCCGTAACCTTAAAAGCTCCTATAATTCATTTACAGAATTTGACACTAGATAGCCATATCGGTTATAATATGACTTTTACAACTAAGCGTGATAGTGTTATTGCCACGTTACCGCTTGGTTATGCCGATGGGTTTAGTCGTAATTTTAGCAATCAAGGCGAAGTATTTATTAATGGTCGCAGCGTTCCTATAGTAGGGCGAATATCGATGGATTTGATAAATATCGATGTTACCGATCTACCACCGCTTGATATTTTTCTAGGGCAGGAAGCGGAAATTATCGGAAATTATTGCACGCCCGATAAAATAGCGAGTATTATAGGTACTATAGGGTATGAGGTATTGACTAGTCTCGGTAGTAGGTATAAGAGAATTTATATTGAGTAGATGCCTATGTGTGATGCCATTCTAGTGTATGAACGTTCAGGGTGTCATTCCTGCGAAAGCAGGAATCTAATCAAATATCTTAAATATTGGTATGAAAAATGCGTGTTTAACAAAATAAGCGTATAAAATACGCTTTCACTGGATTCCTGCTTTTGCAGGCATGACATAGAGTACTTAAATTATAAAAAATATACACAAATGTTATTAAATATAGCTAATTCGGTCGGTAAACGTACTATAAAGTTTGCACAAAGTGTAGGCAGCTTTTCTCTGTTTAGCTTTGCTGCCGTTAGCAGTATCATAAGACCGCCTTTATATTTGAGTTTCATCATCAGACAATTATTATTTATCGGGTTTCACTCGCTGCCGGTTGTTGCGATGACGACTTTCTGCTCAGGTGCGGTACTTGCATTACAGAGCTATACTGGTTTTTCCCGTTTCTCAGCTGAAAGCTCTATTGCAACGGTAGTAGTATTGTCGCTGACTAGAGAGCTTGGACCTGTCTTAGCCGGACTAATGGTATCGGGAAGAGTTGGGGCATCAATCGCCGCCGAAATAGCGACAATGAGAGTAACGGAACAGGTAGATGCTTTATATACTTTATCTACCGATCCTATTAAATATTTAGTTTTTCCAAGAGTAATAGCAACTATTATTACAATGCCTTGTCTTGTTTTAATCGGGGATATAATCGGTGTTATGGGCGGTTATTTAGTAGGGGTATATAAACTTGATTTTAATAGTACGGCTTATTTAACTAGCACTTTTCAGTATTTGGAACCGATTGACGTCATTTCCGGTCTTGTTAAAGCGGGAATTTTTGGGTTTATTATTTCTATAATAAGTTGCTATAGCGGTTATTATTCAGGTAAAGGGGCTAAGGGAGTTGGAAGAGCCACTACCTCGGCAGTAGTAAATTCTTCTATCAGTATCTTAATAAGCAATTATTTAATAACCGAATTATTTTTTAAAGTATAGACTCGTTTAATTTGACAAATTGGCTTTGTTGCGTAGTTAGAAAAACTCACTTGGTGTCATGCCGTGTCTTAACCACGGTATCCAGAAAACAACTAAAAACACTAATATTAGTGTTTTTAACTGGATCCTGCGATCAAGTCGCGGGATGATAGAGGTAAAAGTGAGTCGTACGCAGCCTTGCTCTTTTTCAAATTAAACTTCATCTATAGTTTTTTTATTTGGAGTATGCATGAGTGTGGAAGAATTTAAAATTAAAATTCGGTCATTATATAAATCATTTGCTAATCATAAGGTGTTAGATGGAATAGATTTGGATGTAAAAAAGGGTAGTTCATTAGTTATTTTAGGCGGTTCTGGTAGTGGCAAATCGGTTCTAATTAAAAATATAGTAGGACTGATTAAACCTGATAAAGGTAAAATTTTTATTGATAATGTAGAAATCCAAGATATTTCAAGTAAAAAAAAATTTGAGATTATGGACGGTATAGGCTTTTTATTTCAAGGCGGAGCATTATTTGACTCCTTAAATATACGTGATAATGTTACTTTCGAGACTAAAAAATTATCTAAGAAAGAAAAAAACGACCTTGCCGGTGCAAAGCTGAATTCTGTCGGTTTGTCCCCTAGAATACTTGATCTTTACCCTTCCGAATTATCGGGAGGAATGCAAAAAAGAGTAGCCCTTGCTAGGGCTATTTGTAGTACACCGTCGATTTTATTTCTTGATGAACCTACCACAGGGCTTGATCCTATAATGGCAAATGTTATCAACGAATTAATTATAAAAATCCAAGAAGAGTTAGGGGCAACTACGATTACTATAACTCATGATATGATTAGTGCCGAAAAAATAGCTAAAGAAGTAGCTATGATTTATCAAGGAAAAATTAAATGGTACGGTAGTAAAGATGAAATGCGTAATAGTGATAATCCTTATTTAAAACAATTTATAAATGGATTAACTACCGGTCCTATAGAGGTATAAAATGTTTAAGCACTTATTATGTATAATAATATTTCTAGGTATAAACCTAAATGTTTATGCTATAAACTCTAGCTCTTATACGACAGATGATATAATAAAAATAGTAATTATTCTTGGAATAGTTATTTTAATTTTTAGTCCTGCAAAATTCCGTATAATCGTTATCGGTACTATGTTAGGCTTGGCTTGTGCCTATTTCACATATAAATACATCGTACCTATCTTTATTTATTCACTAGACGGAATGTAATTAGCTCTTGACACTAAGGGAGTATTACTTTATACTCTTTATCTATTGATATATTTATAAGTTTTAAGGTATTTAGCTTATGTCACGTAAGTGCGAACTCACAGGTGTGGGTGTTTTATACGGCAACAATGTATCACATTCTCAACGTAAAACTAGAAGACGTTTTGAGCCTAATTTAAGGTCAGTTAAGTTTGCAAGTGATATAACAGCCGGAGAATATAGATTATCGGTTAATGCTAGATGTATTAGTGCAGTGGAAAAAGCCGGCGGTTTTGATGCATATATTTTACAAGCCGATGATAATGTTTTATCAAGTAACGCTAGAGCTATTAAGAAAAAAATAATTCAGACTAAAACGGCAAAATCATTATGAAAAGCGGTATACATCCAGAATATAAAAAGTTTTTGATTAAAGTAGGAAGCGATGTTTTTGAAACAATGTCTACTCATCCTACAGGTGAAATTTTAATGGATGTTGATTTTAGAAAGCATCCGGCATGGAATAAAGGTTCCGGAAATGTAGTAAATCAATCCAACAAAAGTGTTAGTGATTTTAATAAAAGGTTCTCAGGTCTTTCTTTCGGTGGTAAGAAAGAAGCTAGTTAGGCTTTGTTTGTGGATAACAAATCATTATGTGAGGAAATTGCATAGCAGTTGTATGTCCGCAATCCAGTAAAAAATTCTGATTTATAGAATTTTATTATTTTTTTTAGATTGCCGTGCAATCTATGATTATTCGTTATCTATGCAAGAATGACACTAACAATATTCGCATAGTATTAGACTAAATCACAATATAACACAGATAAGTTGTCAATTCTCAATTATTGCGGGGTGGAGCAGCTCGGTAGCTCGTCAGGCTCATAACCTGAAGGTCGTTGGTTCAAATCCAGCCCCCGCTACCATATTTTTAAATGTCATTCTAGCTCACTTATAGCGTTATTGAAGCCTGTTGATGCCATGCCTAACTCAGTGTTGTTGCATGGTTTGGTTTCCCTGTCTTTGCGTGAAGGTATTGCTGCGTGGATAGTTTTTTTTATCATTGCTTCGCCCTGATTACTATGTAATTCTTCTCGCAAGGCATTGTTGTGTGGATCAGTTGTCATCCTGTGTCTTGACAAAGAGGTAAAATTGATCCACGCAACAATGCCTTCTTGCAATGACGACAAAACCTATCCATATAATAACGTCTAATTTTTCTTACAATGGATTATACAACACCTGCAAATTTATCAAATCTAAAAAACTATGATTAATAATGAAAAAGCGGTAAATAATAAAAAATCAACTGATGGCAGTAAGCTTTTTCGTCATCAAGTTAAATTTGTAGCCGGTGCTATGAATATAAATCAAATCCCCAATTTTTCATTACCGGAAATTGCTTTTGTCGGTAAGTCAAATGTCGGCAAATCAAGCCTAATAAATACGATATGTAATAATAAAAATCTTGCTAAAGTTTCTAATACTCCGGGACGTACTAGGCAAATCAATTTTTTTAACCTTGCAGATAAACTTATTATAGTTGACCTTCCCGGTTATGGTTTTGCTAATGTTCCTATATCAGTCAAAGAACAGTGGGAAGTATTAATTGGTTATTATTTACGAAATAGTCATAATTTAAGGTTAGTTAACTTATTGATTGACTCAAGAAGAAGGGGTATAAAAGAAAACGATAAGAAAGTAGCTGAGCTATTATTTGCAAATAAAAGAGAATTTCAAATTATTTTCACAAAATCCGATAAAGTTACGGATTGTAAAAACCTTAACGATGAAGTACAGAATTTTCTTGCAACTTTAAACTACTCATGTAATGTTATGTATGTAAGTAGTAGGAGTAAAGAAGGTGCAAGAGAACTTAAAGCTAGTTTGGCAAAATGCATCAAACCTTAAAGGTAAAGAGGTAGATAGTATTTCTTCATTAAATAACATTGCTATAATTAAGAATATAATTAAAGTGTAGTAGTGAGTTGAAGCATCAAGCAATAGTTCTAAAATTACCTGCTGCTATTATTATTGACGATAAATTATTTACGGCTTTTATTGAATCTGTTAGATTGCTTGAGATGTGCGGTGCTAAAATATATATAGTACATGATCATATTGATTTACGAAGTTCGTCTTTAATATCACAAATAGATGAAATTTTAGTCAAAAAATTAGTAAAATAAGCGACTATAGTTCTCTAAATAATCCTATTATTATGGAAATTTTATCCAGTTACGTTAACAAGCTTATAGTAACAAAGTTAAGTAGTATAGGTTGTTATGCAGTTGGTATCTCAGGTAAGGATGCTAATTTACTGCAAGCAAAAAAGTCAAAATTATCTCACCGAAAAATTGTAAATCATGATGTTATAAATATTGGTTTTTTTAAGCAAGCCTATTATGATTAATCCAGAAATTTTATTAAATTTTGAAGATAATAATATTATACCAGTGATAGCACCATTTGCGAGTGACAATCAGGAAAAAACGCATTTATTAAATGTTAACTTAATGGTAGCAACAATTGCTTCTGCATTAAGTGCGGAACATTTAATATTGCCATATGAGATATTACAGGTATCCGAGATATTTCCGTATAATATAAAAATACAAGATATTAACTTATTGAAATCAATGTTAGATGATAGTAATAATTTCATCGAAGAAGAATTAATTAAGATAGCGGTTGATGCGCTTGAAAATAAAACGGTTACATACATTTTGTGAATAGTGAAGTACCGAATTCAATATTGTCAACTATGTTTGATATTAACATAAATTAATAGAGGTTTTTTATGTCAGGAGCATTAGCATCTGATCTTTTATTTGTAGGGTTAACTAGACCGCCGATGATATTTGGAGTAAGTATTAAGTTTGCTGCATTAAATATGATAATGACGATGATAGTATTTATTTGGAATAACGGCATTATGATTTTATTCATTGCAGCTGCTTTGCATTTGGTAGCTTATATTATATGTTTTAAAGAACCGAGATTCATAGAGCTATATTTAAATAAAATGTCCAGAACTAGCCAATGTCCTAATAAATTTTACTACGGAGCAAATTCGTATCATATTTGAGTTTTATGTCATTCCCTCGTGGATGCTAAACCTACTCGATGTCATCCTCGCGTAGGCGGGGATCCAGAAAAAAGGTATAAATACAGCAAATTTTTGAAATTAAAAGCTCGATTTATTTCGCTTTATGCTGGATTTCCGCTTTCGCGGGAATGACACAAGAGCATTTACCGGTCTACGCAACAATGCCTTGCGAGCAGCCGTAGGCTGACAGTATAAAATTTCTGAGATTGCCACGTCGAGGCTTCGCCTCTTCTCGCAATGACAAAATAAATCAAAATCGTTAAATCAGGTGAGGTAATGAAGTTATTTAGAACTAGAGCAGCTAAAGAATTAAGGTCTAAACAAGAAAGACCAACTTCGCATTTTATTCCTTATAAATGTCATTGGGATAGTAATACTATTTTAACAAAAGCTAATTCTTTATTACAAGTTATTAAAATAAACGGATTTTCTTTTGAAACTGCTGATGATGAAGATCTAGACATTAAAAAGAATATCAGAAATGCCTTACTTAAAAATATGGCTTCGGGAAATATCGTTATGTATTTCCATACTATTAGAAGACGTAAAGCAGTAATATTTGACGATACGGAATTTACATATGATCCTACTGTAAAAGTTCCTAATGATTTCATTACTTATTTAGGTGTAGAATGGCGTAAGAAACATGCGGGTGCTAGGTCATTTTTTAACGAATTATATGTTAGTATTTTATATAAGCCTGATACCGGCGGTGCTGCTATAGTTGAGTATTTTCTAAAGAAGCTTAGACAAAAATCTAATAAAACCGCTTGGGAAAATGACATGAAAGAGATGAAAGAAAATCTTCAAGAAATGTCAACTAGAGTGGTTAATACATTCAGAAGTTACGGAGCAAGATTACTTGGAGTTCGTCAAACGCAGTCAGGTAGTTATTGTGAAATTTTAGAATTCCTTTCATCTTTAATCAATTGCGGCGATTCACCAGGTCCTATAGCATTACCGCGTGGTACTATTGACGAATATTTACCGACTCATCGTTTATTTTTTGATTCTCGTACTATTGAAGCAAGAAGTCCGCTTGGCAAAAAATATGCCGGAATGATCGGTATACTTGAATACGGGCCTAATACTTCGGCAGGAATGTTTGATGGATTTCTGCAAATGCCTTTTGAATTTGTCATGACTCAAAGCTTTGTCTTTGCTAATAGAACCATAGCGATCGGTAAAATGCAATTACAGCAAAATAGAATGATACAATCCGGTGATAAAGCTACTTCGCAAATTGCTGAAATTAATACGGCCCTTGATATGGCCACTAGCGGTGATATCGGTTTCGGTGAGCATCATTTATCGCTTTTATGTTCTGCGAATAATATTAAAGCTTTGGAAGATATATTATCAATGGCAGCAGTGGAGCTTTCTAATTCAGGCATTCAGCCGGTTAGAGAAAAAGTTAACATGGAACCTAGCTATTGGGGACAGTTGCCGGGAAATATGGATTATATAGTACGTAAATCTACTATAAATACTCTTAATATGGCTAGCTTTGCCTCACAACATAATTATCCGCTCGGTAAAATTAGAGATAACCATTGGGGAGAATATGTCACAGTACTTGATACTACTTCAGGTACGCCGTTTTATTTTAATTTCCATGTAAGGGATGTTGGACATACTCTAATTATCGGTCCAACTGGTGCCGGTAAAACAGTTCTTATGAATTTCTTATGTGCGGAAGCACAAAAATTCAAACCTCGTATGTTCTTTTTTGATAAAGATCGAGGAGCAGAAATATTTATACGTGCTTTAAACGGAGTTTATACGGTAATTGATCCGGGATTAAAATGTAATTTTAATCCCTTGCAGCTTGAAGATACTAGTGGGAATAGAACATTTATTTTAGAGTGGCTTCGTGTACTTGTAACTTCTAACGGTGAAAGTGTAACTGCACAAGATAATAAAATCTTATCTCAAGCAGTAAGTGGTAATTTTAGATTAGAGAAAAAAGACAGAAGGCTTAGTAATGTTATAGCATTTCTTGGTATTGATACACCCAATAGTTTGGCAAGTAGGATTGCAATGTGGGTTGGTAAAGGTTCACATGCTAAGATATTTGACAATGAAGTAGATGATATTGATTTACAAAAAGCAAGGGTATTCGGTTTTGATATGACTGAATTACTTAAAGATCCTGTAAGCCTTGCACCGGTATTGTTATATATTTTCCATCGCATTAATATCTCTTTAGATGGACAGAAAACTATGATAGTACTTGATGAAGCATGGGCTTTAATCGATAATCCGGTATTTGCACCTAAGATCAAAGATTGGTTAAAAGTGTTGAGAAAATTAAATACTTTTGTTATATTTGCTACACAGAGTGTTGAAGATGCCGCAAAAAGTAGAATTAGTGATACATTGATTCAACAAACAGCTACGCAGATTTTTTTACCTAATTTGAAAGCTACGGATATTTATCGTAGTGCATTTATGTTAAGTCAGCGAGAATATATTTTAATTAAAACTACCGACCCTACTACACGTTATTTTTTAATAAAACAAGGAATAGAGGCCGTAGTTGCTAAAGTTAACTTAGAAGGTATGAATAATATAATTAGTGTTTTATCAGGCAGAGTTGAGACTGTAATATTGCTCGATCAAATTAGAGAGAAATACGGTAATGATCCGGATAAGTGGTTACCTATATTTTATGAAGCAGTTAAAACATTATAGATTTAATGGATACCGAGTCGTCATTGCAAGCAGTCGTAGACTGCGTGGCAATCCAGAAAAAGTAATAAAAAAATTCTGTAAATTAGAATTTTTTACTGGATTGCTTAGTCAAAATTTTCAATTTTTCCTCGCAATGACGTTAAAAACTATCTCATACGAGGCAAGTAACTAGTCATGAAATTATTTCCTCGTAGTATACTTATAACATTAGTATTAAGCTTCGCCCTAAATTTAGGGCTAGTTACTAAAACCCATGCCGAGGATACTCTTGATAGCATTGTAGATATTTTGAGTGGCTTAACTTGCGAAACCCAAGGCGTAGGCGATTTGCTGCGTACTGAATTTTCTCATACATGTATTGTTGCTCCGTTCTTTACTTTTGCGGTCATGAATCGTGTCTCTCCCGTTTTATACATGAATACGTTTTTAAAGCTTAAAATAAACGACAGTGATTTATTTAACGATAGTAATTTTGGAAATTTCCCCGGAGGTCAATGTACTCGTGAACACAGAATTGATCCTAAAAATCCAGAATTACGTTTTGCTTTATGTAGTAATGCTAAATTAATTGTATCTCGGGAAAAATCTGTTGCTGAATCGGCACTTGCTATTGCTAAAGCCGTCTTAACAGGGAGTGACCCTTGGGATGATATAAAGAAAGCGTGGGAAAATAAAAAAAAGGAATATCATGTTCCATATAGCGGTAAGCCCGGTGATGACGGTTTTGCATTTGATGTAGGCTTCCCTGTAATATATTGGAAAGTTATTCAAGATAAAGATAGAATATGCGTATCGACAAAAGGATTTACAGGAGACGTCCCTGTCGGCTGTAAATATATGAAAGAGCCGTTTCCGCAATCCATGTATAATAGTTTTATGGATGTAGCAGATAAGGATTTTATTGAAGATCCTAAGGAAACGCCTACCGATCCTTTAGCTTTAGTTTCTTGTAGTGCAGCAGGCGGCGGATGTTATCAAAAAGCTTATAATGCTTCAAAAACTGCAGTAGTCATGACTTCTCCTCTTATAGAATGTATGAGGCAAATGATTGCTAGATTACTAATTAGTAAAGATGTTTGTAGTTTTGATAATGTAGATCAAGTGGTTCATTTGGCTTCAAGGCAAGATAGTGCATTATTTCAGTTCCAAGTAGGAATGTATAAAATAGTTACGGCTTTTCTAACTTTATATGTTATATTTTTTGGCTTTAAACTATTACTTGCAGGTGAAGTGCTGCCAAAAAGTGAGTATATAAATTTTATATTGAAAATGATATTCGTAACTTATTTTTCAATAGGAATTAATATAACCCCTGGTCATGGTTCTCCGTATGACCGGCTAGACGGTATGATTCAGTGGGCGTTTCCTTTCTTACTTAATGGTATAAACGGTTTAGCAGGTTGGGTGATGAATGCTGCTCCGTCCGGTTTATGTAAATTTAACAACCTTTCTTATGACAGTACCGTTTCTTATATTGCATTATGGGATGCGTTAGATTGTAGGGTAGCTCATTATTTAGGACTTGATATATTATCTACGTTACTTGTCGAAAATGCTTATCGAAGCCATGATTTTTTAAATTTTGATTTCTTTAGTTTTAGTGCTCCACCATATGTTTATTTGCTAATTCCGGCGATAATATCCGGTAATATGATGTTGGTATCACTCGCTCTTTCTTATCCGTTACTTGTGATTTCGGTTGCTGCCTTTATGGTTAATGCAACGATTATGTGTATGATATCGATAGTAATACTCGGTATTCTAGCTCCTCTTTTCGTGCCTATGTTTTTATTCACCTATACACGCAATTATTTTGACAGCTGGGTTAAGCTGATGATTTCGTTCTTGCTACAGCCTATGGTGGTAGTTACTTTTATGATTACGATGTTTTCAGTATATGATTATGGTTTCTACGGTAAATGTCAATATAAGAGCAAGTTAATTCACAATAGTATAGAAGACAAAATTCAAGGTGGTATTACTTCTAAGAGGGATATTTTAATATTTTATATTAATAATGATTGGGATGATGCGTCACAATATCCTGATAAAGATTCAGTAGAAAGCTGTCAAAATAGTTTAGGTTATATGTTAAATAACCCTATTACCACGGCATTTAATTTTGCAAAAGATAGTGTAAGTGAAATCGTTGATAGTAAACCAGGAGATACCCCTACCGATAAATTTCTTGCTAAATTCCAGTTTTTATCGGGAGTAGTTTTGGGACCCGGAATGTTTTTCATGTCTCCAAAAGTGCTTTTTGAGAAAATTAAAAATATTTTGCTTGCGTTAGTTACGGCGTGTTTTACATTGTATTTGATGTATAATTTTAGTAGTCAGCTAGCTGAATTTGCTGCAGATATGACGGAAGGAGTAGCTCTTAATAATGTTGCTATAAAACCGCAAGCAATATTTAAGGTAGGTATGGCAGCCCTTGCTGCTGCAGGTGCGGCAACTAAGGGGGTTGATCAGATAGCAAGTAGAGGAGGAGTTGCTGATTTAAAAGCTGGTCAAGGTGGAGGAGTAAGTGATAATATTGCTAAGAGCGGAGGCGGAGGGCCAAATGATAATATTGCTGCAAGTGGAGGTACGTCGGCACCTGCGGTAACAACACCGACAGCTTCGTCTTCTGTAGCAACTTCTAGTCCAAAAACAGTAAGTAGTGAAGTAAGATCAGATGTTGTTACTCCTCCTCCTGCTCCTCCAGAAGCTGTTTCACCACCGCCTACTAATATTAGAACTTCTATTTCTACACCTGCACCACAAAGTAATATTGAAACTGAAAGTGTTGGAAAAATCATAAGAGATAATAATCAAGAAAGTAAAAAAGAGATTGATAATACTCCGCCTCCACAGGAAAAAGTTGACAGCACAAGTAAAGGTACAGGAGTAATTTATTATAGTTTTAACTTAAAGGAACATGAAAATCCGGCAGGAGTAAAGCAAATACGAGAAAATGCAGAGATTCGAGATAAACGTGTAGAAGTAGAGAAAGCGTGGAACGAATTAGTAGCAAGCGGCGGAGGAAGAATAAGAGATCAGCAAGGTGAAGAAACATCGGAGCGACGTGCGAATGCAGAAAAGAAATGGAATGAGTTAGTCGATAGCGGTGTAGTAACTGAGATAAGAGAAAGAGATAATAGTGTAACTAATAAATTTGATAAATTAGCTGATGCACTTAATAAGTCAGAAAAAGCAAAGGTAGAAGAAAATAAAAATATAGAAAATGACAAAAAAGAAGATAATACCACTACGTCACCGCAAGAAAAAGTTGACAGTACAAGTAGAGGGTCAGGAGTAATTGATTATAGTTTTAACTTAAAGGAACATGAAAATCCGACAGGAGTAAAACAGATACGGGAAAATGTAGAGATTCGAGATAAACGTGTAAAAGTAGAAACAGCATGGAATGCACTAGTAGCAAGCGGAGGAGGAAGAGTAAGAGAACAAGAAGGAGGAGAAATATCAGAACGACGTGTAAATGCTGAAAAGGCATGGGATGAGTTAGTAAAAAGTGGCGTAGTAACAGAAAAAAAAGATAATAGTTCTAATGAAAACTCTTAAAACCTTAAAGATATTTATTATAGTTTATATAGTGTCTGTAAACTTAGTGAGCTTTGCCGGCTTTGGAGAATCATGTTCTAGTTTACCGACTACTTCAGATGGGTATTTAGAAACGGACACGGCATATGGCTATATAATTCGTAGTATTGATATGAAAGATCCGAGAGGTAATTGTAATTCAGTTGCGTCTAGTATAACGTTTTGTTTTAAAAATGTCGCAGGTAGTAGTAGTCCTTGCACCATATATAATTTAAATGAAGGTGACTCTAAGAAGATTAGTGATTTAAGTACTGATAATAATCCTGATCTTGGAGCAAATCCTATATTAAAGAATATTGTTTTAACGGTTAAAAAATGGGATAATGATCTATGTTTAGTTATGCCTACGTCAAGAGGACCGATGCCGGTAGCATGTAAATCTTTAAGTGCTACTCCGCCGCCTACTCCGCCTAATGATGAAAATTGTAATATAGGAAAAAGTTGCTATACGGGAGCAAATTATAGTCAATCGTTAATTAATTTTTCCGGTCTTGCAGTTCAGTGTTTGAGCGAAACGCTTAATAAAATATTTTTTGCCGGAAATGGTTGTAGCTCTCAAGATCAAAATTCTAGAATAACTCATCTTGCTGCTTTTTCTACGTTTCAAGGTTATTTAAAGAGAATTATAGGTGCGGCATTAATTCTTTATACTATGTTTTTTGCCTTTAATATGGCTCTAAATAAAGAATATGCAAGTACTGAAAAAATAGCTCTTTTTGTAATAAAGTTCTTATTTGTTACCTATTTTTCTATTGGTCTTGGACCTTTAGATTTTAGCGGTGGTCAGCCGATAAAAGAAAACGGTATGTTAAAATATGGATTACCTCTTTTGACGGGAGCAGCACCGGACTTTGCACAGATGATCTTTAATGCAGTAGGTTCTAGAGGATTATGTCAATTTGATAATTCAAAGTATAAGGATGGTTATAAATTTTACGGTTTATGGGACGCGATTGATTGCCGTATAGGTTATTATCTTGGCTTGGATTTACTTTATAATATAGATAAGAATGGAGTTTTAGGGAATTCAGTCGGTAATGGTCCCGGCGGTAATAATACACCTATACCTAATTTTGATCCTGACGGCAAAAAAGATAGACCGAAAGATTTAAGTAAAGCAGGAGCACTTAGATTTTTTACCGTTATGTTTGGATTCCTTATGGCCGGAAACGTTATTATACTTGCGGCAGGTTTAGTATTTTCTGTAATATTTTTATCTATACTTTTATATTTTATTACGCATTATTTAGTTTGCATGATTACTATTTACGTTATGACATATATTTCTCCTATATTCATTCCTATGGCTCTATTTACTCGTACAAAAGCTTATTTTGACGGGTGGTTAAAAGTATGTATTTCATGTGCATTGCAGCCGGCAGTAGTAGCAGGTTTTATAGCTTTATTACTCACTATGTATGATTCCGCAATATTTAAAAATTGTGAATTCCTTAGATATGATTATGAAAAAGGGGATATTAGATTTAGCACTTTTGAGTTAAGGCTCCCTAACGGCGGAGCAGATAAATGTCAGGAAAGTTTTGGATATAAAATGTTACAATATTATGCAGGTGAAGGTTGGGAAGAGCATTTATTGAGACTTTTCCCAATAAAATCAATTGTTAGAGATGTTGTATCTATTTTAGCGGAACTTTTGTGCATATTAGTATTTTCGGTTATTTTTTATTATTTCTCTAAATCTATAGGGCGATTTGCTTCTGATTTAACTAATGGTCCTAATATGGATACAGTAACGGCAAGCCCAACTAAAATCGTTGATTTAGTAAAGAAAGGAGCAGCTTTCCTTAAGGATGCAGCCATGGCTTCACAAGGTAAGCCGTCGGTAGGAGATAAGCCGGATGTTGGAGGTAAGCGTAAAGAGGGAGAACAGCAAGGTGGGGATTCAGAAAGCGGTGCAGGCGGAGGATTAGCTGATGTAGCAAGTGGTTCGGGTGGAGGTAAATAATAGAATATGCAGAGTAACTTATTAAAAGTTTTAGGAGTACTCGCTATAGTAGGAACGTTAGTTTGCTTTATTTTTGCAGCACTTGGTATGATAGGAGCAGTAAAAGTCGGTGACGGCTGCTACATGAGATATGCTCCGGACGGTAAAGGAGGTTCAGATTCAATAACGGGTACTATAACTCTTAATGCTAATGCTAATTATGTAAATACTTCTAAGATATTGCCCGACGGTACGACTCAGCTTATTCCTGATCCCAATCATTACGGTGAATGGTTAAATACTCAGGTACTAGTAGAAAAAAGCCAACCGGTGAATTTACAAGTGGTCGGTCAGGTTAGTTTATGTTTAGCTTATGTACCAAAAGATAATGTACAATTTACTGAAAGTACAAGGCCTGGTAAATCTAATTTAGACGATAAAGGTAACATGATTCCGATTCCTCGTATTACCGATGCAAATCATCCGCCTCTCTCTCTAATAATGGATGCAAAAAATAATGAATGGCGTAATATTGCCGAATTATACGCTAATGATAGAGTTTTAGTTTCCGTATCTCCTAATTTTGCCAATACAGATGCGACAGTTGAGGATGCTTTTAAAGATGATACGGTTACGAAAGATTGTTCCCAAGGCAAAACTTCTTATGAGTCGATTTGTGGAAAATATTCTATTTATTCCGGTAAATATGTTAATGCTTGCGAACTGAAGCAAAATTATTGGCAAGGTAATAAGCATCGGGAAAAATGTCATTGTGTTTTTGGATGTATTCATCAAGAAGATGTTGCACAGTGGATATGTGATGCTGCTAATGCCGCTTCTCATTGTTGCCTTGGTTTTACATGTGACTCCTTACCTGCTTGGATAAATCATGAGGGCGACATGCCAGAGGCTTATAAAGATGACGGTAGTTTTACCTTTAGCTGGTCGAATAATTCCAGTAATTTATTTATTGATTATGCGGGACTTCAATGTTCTAATAACGCCAATATTCCTCCAAACGGTCAATGTCCTGATAGTGTCGAGAATCGTAGTCCTAAAGATAAAGATTATATTGGAGGTGTAAATTGTACTTCAGGAATATGTAAGGATGGAGATTTTCAAAAGAATCGAAGATTTTGGTATACGGCGGACGGTAAAGGAGGCAAAGGACCAACTGGATTAATATATCAAATGAATGATGCGGGTTCTGTAAGTCAAGCTCTGCCTTCTAAGCTAGAATTTGCTGAGTTTGTTGCGGAGCCAGAGCAACCGCCTGACTATAAAGCTAAAGACGGTAAATATTTATATAAAGTTATATATAATAGACCTTTTAACAGTAATATTGAAAAAAGCTATTTACAATATAGGCTTTGGTATCCCGCCTCACAAGATGCTAGTAAGAATACGGGAGGATACGTTTTAAATATTAAACAGACTAAATGCTATAGAGAGAATGGTAATAGTTTTAACGATACTTTTGATGATCGGGGACGAGTGCAATACATAATAGTAAAGCCTTCGGAAAACCCGAATACTAGCGGTAAAACCTATTCACCTCAAGGAATTAGCGTTAATAGTGACGGTCAATATCACTTTAACGCAAATGAGGATGGTTATATATGGATGAAAATTCTAAATGATCCTAGTAATAATTTAAGGGACTATAAAGATAGTGAAGGTAGCTATAAAGTACATTTCTCAACATCCTTAAAAGTAGGAAGTTTTACTATTAAAGTAATGAATCCGTTACTTCAGTTATTTAAAACTAAAGTGCAAGGAGCAGCTACTTCTATTTTTAAAAATATGGTATGTTATAAAGCCACTGATAATGCATCCTGTACTAACTTTTTTACCTATATTAAAGCGATTTTAATTCTATATGTGATGACTTATGGAGCAATGTTCTTGCTTGGTTTTGCTAAGATAAACCAAAAAGAGCTAGTAATTAGAATAGCAAAAATTGGGGTAGTTAGCGGACTTATGAACGGTAATACCTTTGAATTTTTCAATAACTATCTTTTTGATGCAATTACTAATTTTTCAGATGCAATTATTGCTAATATGAGTGGATATAGTTTGTTTACTTCTACTAATACTATTTCTAATCCTTTCATGTTTTTAGATGCAGTAATGAGTAAAATATTTTTTAATCAAACCTTTATCGCTCAATTACTTTCACTGCTTTCTATTGGGCTTAGCGGTATTATATATTTTATAATTACTTTTATTGCGGTTGGTATAGTAATTATTACGGCACTTAGAGCTGTTGCCGTTTATATTATGGCATTTATGGCAACTTGTATATTAATCGGTATAGCCCCTTTATTTATTAGTTTCTTATTATTTGATTTTACTAGGTATTTATTTGATAATTGGGTGAGGTTTACGATCCGCTATATGATAGAACCGGTAGTTATGATGGCAGGTATTATAGTGCTAACCCAGTTATTTACCATTTATCTAGATTTTGTTCTAGGTTATAGCGTTTGTTGGAAATGTGCTTTACCGATAAAAATTCCGTTTATCAGTACTATTTTACCTATTGCATTGCTGAATGTACCTATCTTCTGTATTAATTGGTTTGCCCCTTGGGGAATGGATTATATGTCGGGTATGATGGGAGTAAATATGCAAAATATCATAGCTCTAGTTATTATTGCTTACGGTATGTATGGTTATGTCGAATTTTCAGGGCGTATGGTAGCAAAATTAACTAGTGCTGCCGGACCTTCGGCTACTGAAATTGGTGATAGAATGTCTCATGATGCAGGACAAAAAGCATTAAGTCCAATAGGAATGGATGATAAAACAAGACAAGGTATTACCGGCAGAGCAGAAGCACGATTAAAACAACGCAATAAGACATTAGATCAAGCTGAAAAAAAATAGGAAAAATACGCAAAAAGAAGGAGGCGAAAAGACAAATGAGGAACCGCCTAAACCTGAAACAACGAAATAGATGGTGAATCGAAAATCGTCATTGCGAGTGGGTATGAGTGTTGTTGCATTGCTAGTTTTATGTCATTCCTGCTTACGCGGGGATGACATCGAGTGCATTTTTCGAGCCATGCAACAACGCCTTTGGTTGCTGGGTTGTTGCATGGATACCCGAATCGTCATTGCGAGGAGCGAAGCGACGTGGCAATCCAGAAAAATAATTAAAAAAAATTCTGTAAATCAGAATTTTTTACTGGATTGCTTCGTCGAATTACTGCGTAATTCTTCTCGCAATGACGGAAAACCAAGCCATGCAACAATGTCTTTGGTCGCTCGCAATGACAAAAAATAAAAACCACAGTATGACGTGTTTGATAACAATTTAAAATTATGAAAATTCTTAAGAGTTTAGTTTTATTAGTTTTGTTTATGGCGATTCCAGCTAAAGCTGATGATGCTTTTTCATGGATGTCAACCAGTTTTGGTGGGTTAAAAAGCTTATTCGGTTGTTTAGAAGTGCCTGAATTTACAAGTTTTCAAGAGGGTAATATAGGCATTAGTTTATCTACAGCCGGAACTTGGCGATCAACAGGTAATACTGTTGAGAAAGGTAAATTGTTAAAAATAAACTGGTCTACTTTAGGTATTACTCCTGAACCTAGAAAATATCTAGTATTATATAGAATTGATCCAAGGTTTAGTACGCCGCAAGTTTTCATTAAAACTTATAATTATTCTAAATTACAATTTGAAGCTTTAGGATTTCCGCGTTTTGTTACGGACAATAACAGTGCAACACCGGGGGCTATACCGCCTGATAAAGACCTTGATGCACTGTCATTTACTAAAATGTCTGATTCTGTTAAATATTTTAACTATTCTAACGGTAATTCGCGAATTGAAGTTAAGGCCGGCGATGTAGTAAATATTAGTTTAGTTGGTAAAGATAATTTTTTTAGCCCTAATACTCTAGATAATGTTTTAACGCAGGAACTTGATAGTTCAATATTTGCTGCTTCTGCACTTTATACTCAAAGTAACCTTGGAAATTTTGACAATAGAATAATTTACTCATCTGCAAAGGAGGTATGTGATCTTATAGACGCTTCAAGAAATCCTAATAAACCAAGCGGGTGTAGCGGTACTGGCTCAGCTACAAAATATAAAAGTATAAATAGTAACGAAGCATTAGTCGGCAAACCTATGATAACGAGAGCGGTACAGAATTTCATGGGCTTAATTAATTCTTGTCCTGCTAATGCCGGTATAAATACTAGCCCTGCTTGCTATTACGATCAAGGTAGAGGGATGATAATTAAAGTAGGCGGGCAAGTTATTAAGGAACGAGATCAGAGTTTTGTAAATTCAGGCAGCACTCAAAGTAGCTTTATATATTATCAAGCCACTAGCAGCGGTACTATGGATTTTACTAGTGATTGGCAAGTTAATAACATGTTTAGTAATTCAGTTTTAATGAGTGATTGGAGCCGAAATTTTTCAAATTATGCTAATTTTGTAGATTACATAAATAAGAATGATTGGTCAGCTAATTTTTTATATTTTGGTCGTTATTCGATGATTGTTGAAATAGGTAACGGGACAAATTCAATTAGTCCGGGTGATCAGCAAAATATAAGTTTAGAATATTTAATAACATCTGATGGTACGTTACCTGATCCATCTGTTCGTGGTACGCCGGTAGATTATAACTTTGCGGCTGATGCACCGCAAGATGGATATTTATGGTTAAGGGTGGTAAATCCTAATAGTAATATACAAGGGGTAGTTAGTGTAAATTATGCTAATTATACTGGTACAACTTGGTTTTCTGATATAATATATAACGGTGCTATTAAACCTATTACCGATCAGTTTAGAACTTTTAGTCAGAACTTTTATATTAAGTTAGTTCACAATTCTGCAGTGCAGAATATAGCTAAAGCTGCATTAACTCTTTATGTTACTATATTTGGTCTAATGTTTGTTGCGGGAGCATTAAAATTAACTGCCATAGAAGTGATAACACGTATATGCAAAATAGCTATAGTAGCTTTTTTAATTAGAGAAGAAAGTTGGAGCTTTTTTAATACATACTTCTTTAGTGCATTTACTAACGGTATTGATTTCTTTGTAACTAACGTAGTAGGTGCTACAAGCTCTAGATCTAATATTTTTGGTTTTATTGATCCTATATTTGATAAATATACTAACGGTAGGATTTGGGGATTATTATTTATTGAATTATTACAAATACATAATGGTTTAGCATTTATCGCTATTATAACCATTTATTCACTTATTACTTATTTTAGAGCTATTTTAGAAGTGATAATAGGCTATGTTATAGCATGCATAGGGCTAACTGTTATGATTTCATTAGCACCGTTTTTCATAATATTAATGTTATTTGAAAAAACTAAAAGTTTATTTGATAATTGGATATCAACATTGCTTAGCTATGTAGTGCAGCCGACAATATTATTGATTTTCTTTTTATTGATAGATCAGGTTTTATCTGAGCAGCTTTTAAAAGTAGTAGTTAGAGCTTGTTGGGATACTCTGATACCAATCAAAATAGGGCTTGATTTAACAAATCTTGGTATTCCGATTAATTTCTCTTTTACATTACCGTTCTTACCAGGAATACCTTTCTATGTACCGGATGTACCGGAAATTAGTCGCTCTAATCTTCTAACGAGCAAGGCTAATACTTTCTTAGTATTGTTTACTACGGCTTTATTATTTTATTCATATTGCTTGATGTCATATGGTTTAGTAAGCTTTGTAAATATAGTAGTCGGAATGCTTACAAATGTTACACCGGCACGAATATCAGGAAATTATCAAGAACGTTCTGATCCTGTGGGAGCTGTTATGCAGGATATAGGTTCGGTAACAAAACCGATTAAAAAGGCGGCTATGGCTCCGGGTAGAATTTTCAAAGATAAGATAATTGATCAAAATTATAAAGCTAGAAAACCAGAAGGAGGTGGTGAATTTACAAATAAATTCCTTGCCGAACGTAATGATGTACCGAAGAAAGAGGCAGAGAGAAAGTAACAAAATTATTTTAGTGTCATCCCGCGACTTAAAAATCGTCATTGCGAGCAGTCGTAGGATGGGCAATCTCATGAAATAATAACAAATTCCTGAGATTGCTTTGTCAAAACTGACAGTTTTTCCTTGCAATGACGGTAAAATTGAGACATGTAGAAATAACTTAAAATGAACACAAATATTTTTATTACATTATTAATATCGCTATTGCTGCTTTCCGGTTGTGCCGGCGAAATTTGTATTGACCCTGATGATTTTGGTTTTATCAAATTCAATGTCTCTTCTAGATATAATCCGGAAGAAATTACTTCAAGACAGGAAGGTGATCAGGTAGCACCATGGCGTGATAGTGCTTATAAAGTAAATGGTTATCCTTTAACCGTTATGGTAAGACCGTGGAGTTATATACTTGGCGATCAAAATACTTCAGGTCAGTTATCTGCATGGTGTCCATGGTATGGTCAGAAAAATAACACAACTACTTTGGCTGCTTTTTGCGTTAAGCTACAACCGTGTACTTTTTGGGATAATGCTAGACTTGATATGTGTACTCCTAATCCCGCAAATCAAAATGACGCAATGATTAGTAATCCTCCATGTATAATGACAGACGGTGTCGGGCTTTATTTTCTTATTGCTGCTAAAAATACCAATCCCAATATTTCACCGGATTCACAGCGTAAACCACAAGGTATAACTCAGCATTTAGGAGAGCTTACTTCGAGTGTAGGCTATGAATTTTATAGTATTAGTAGTACAGGACAATTCTTGAAAGCCGGCGGTATAAATTATCAATATAAAGGTGAGGATAAGTCAAAATATGCTCAATCTCCTCTTTATTTTAAGATTATAGATAAATTTTATAATGATAATAGCGGGCAATATAGATTAGTAATCAAATCTGGAGTTACTGATACTAGACCCGATCCGCTACAATTTTTAACGGATTTAATACAAGGAGTATTATTTGGTAAGGATGGGATTATACAGAAAACTTATCAACAAATAATTGATACGTCGGGTTATAGGGTGAGTGTCGCGGCTATTTTAACTCTATATATAATGTTTACGAGCTTTTCCTTTTTAATAGGTAATATAAACCTTACTCATGTCGAACTTATAGTTAGAATATTAAAAGTTAGTATAGTCTCAATATTATTAAGTACGGATAAAGCTTGGACATTTTTTCATGATTATTTATTCGTATTTTTTATTGAGGGGGTTCAGCAAATACTGCAAATAATTAATGAAGCTGCAGCTACCGGTCCTGGTTCTCAAAGTTTGCTGGGGTTACTTATTTCTCCTCAAACTTTATCTAAATTATTTTCTTTACTATTTGTTGATTGGCTTGGTTTTATATATATCATGCTATATTTAATAGCCCTATATTTTATTTTCTTTCTTATATTTAAAGCTACTATTATCTATCTAACCGCTCTTATAACTATTGGTATGATTATAATTATGGGACCGATATTTATTTGTTTCATGTTGTTTAATATCACTCGTTCGTTATTTGAGAATTGGTTAAGACAATTAATATCATATGCATTACAGCCTATAATTTTATTTGCCGGTATCGCTTTTATTTCAATGATCATCAGAACCGAAATATATTCAACGCTTGGTTTTGGGGTATGTAAACATGATTTTCCTAAGTTAGGTCCGATAAATGAAATATTCGGTAGTTTTCTTGAGGATATAGATCCAAGCCTTGGTAATTCAATATTTTATTGGTGGTTCCCTGTACCAATGAAAGGAGGTATAAATAATTTTCACAAAGCAAAGATATTAGTACCCGAAGATCATATAATAGTAGATGATTCTTGTAAGAATGACCCTGATAAATGTAAGCATTGTGCTGCGTATGAGTGTATAGATGAACGCTATATTGAATTACCGTTTTTAGATTTAGTTAAAGATGCAAAAAGGATTAGTAATTTTATAAACGGGAAATTTGTCCAACTTGATGGGATATTACTAATTTTTGTGTCTATTTATTTGCTAAGTAAATTTAACGATACTGCCATATCGACGGCACAATTTATTGCCGGTACTTCAGGTAATTTAACAGACATACAAAAAGTTAATCAACAATCTTATGAATCTGCAGTGAAGCAAATGAATAGACCGCTAAGTTATGTGGCTAAGACGGTAAGTGCACCTGTAACTAGCCTTGTAAGTGCAAGGAAAGAGCAAGCTAGCATGTTCTTTGCCGAGAAATTTGAAAATATGATGATGGGAAGGATTGAGAAGCAAGCTCTCGGTTCTTCAGCAAACAAAGCCGTACAAAATGAGGTTAAAAGAAAATACGGTATAGATTCTAAAGATGTAAAAATGAATGCTATTACTGATTATGAAAATGGTATTTCAGGATTGTTAAAGAATTTACCTAAAGGGAATGAATTAAAAGCAAAAGAACTATCGAAAATGAAATTTACTCAGCTTCGAGATAAAATTGCTGCAAATAAATATGGAGTGAAAGATTATGCTGCTTTAAGTAAAGAACAAAAAACAGAGCTTGATAAGTCCTTAAAAGATGCTAACTTACGTGAACTTGCTAGTGATGCGAACTTTACTAAAGATTATCAAGATGCTTATAAGTATGCTCACCAAGACATGTCAGGGCGAGGTATTGGTCTGTTTGGTAAGAATATAGGAGTGCTTAGAAGCTGGCAAGAGATTGAGCATCGTGTTGATACAAAACGTAAATTAAAAGAAGAAAAGCGTGTAGGTATAGGCGAAAAAATATATGCAGGTTATACAGGAATAAAAAGAGGAGCTTTAACTGCAATAGTCGGTAAAGATTTACGCGATGCTTATGAGGGTAATCTAACCAGTGCCGAATGGCATGATTTTGAATATAACGATCCAAGGCTTAGAACTTATAGCGAAAAATTAAAAGATAATGAAAAAGCACGGAAACATGAAGAACTCAAAATGCATATTAATAAGGAAACATTAGCTGCTCAGGCAGATATATTATCACCGGAATATCTAGCAAGACTAGAAAAAGCAGGTAGACAGAGTGATGTAGCATATTATCAAGAATTAGCTCAAAGAAAGCTTATTCATGAGGTGCGTGGTAGGTTATTCGAGGAAGGTGAACCGGTAATGATGGGCGACAGATTTATGCGTGAGAAAGCTACTGATTCTCAGATGCGAGATATGATAGATAACGCTCATAGAAAACATGCAGAATTTATAGAGGGAGATCGATATATTCGTCGCCAAGAGCATTATGATATTATACACGAGAAAGCTGAAGGAAATTTAGCACAAACGTATAAAAAGCTTAAAGATCATTTCAAAAGAGATGAGATCAACATTGAGGAAATACCGGCATTAATAGCCCAAAAGATCAAAGATACTGAGCAGGGACCTGAAGTAGACGCAAAGATTACGGAAGAGCTTAATAACTTTAATGCTGATGTTAAAAATTATGAATATAGCACTGAAGTATTAAATAAAATAGAGGACAGAAAGCAAGCTATTGCCGATGAAGTCAATGCTCAGATCGATCAGATTAATAAATATAGGGAAAATGCCAAAATGGAAAAATATGTGAGGCCAATAGTAAATGAAGGCAGAAAACTAAGAAAATTAGAAGATCATTTAAGAAATATGAATTAG
This sequence comes from Candidatus Rickettsia kedanie, assembly GCF_045865205.1. Lineage (NCBI taxonomy): Bacteria > Pseudomonadati > Pseudomonadota > Alphaproteobacteria > Rickettsiales > Rickettsiaceae > Rickettsia > Candidatus Rickettsia kedanie. The sequence continues at coordinate 63,810 of NZ_BAABMM010000005.1, forward strand.
TAAAAGATATATATTTAGAATAGTTATTTGCTTTAATAATAAAGTTAATCAATACTATTGAGGTATAGTTATGAATAGAGCAAAAATATTTATGAATGGTCAAAGTCAAGTAGTAAGATTACTAAGGAATGTCGTTTCTCAGTTAAAGAAGTTAGTGTTATTCCTTTAGGAAAAGGAATAGTATTACAGCCTCTGCCTAACAGTTGGAAAGATGTTTTTCAGGAAATGGCTGAAATTTCTAGTGATGATATTTTGCCTGATGGAAGAAAAGATTTACCACCACAAAAAAAGGAAATATTTTGAATGATCTACATGCTTGACACTAATATTTGTGTTTATGCAATTAATAAACATTCTGATTCTTATCATAATAATTTAGAATTACTGGCAAAAATAATACTATTGCTATTTCATCAATAGTATTAGCAGAATTTCAATATGGTGTTTCTAAAAGTAAGAAAAAAGAGCAAAATCAAAGCAAATTGGATGTTTTTCTAAGTAGATTAGAAATGATAGATTTTTCTGCAAAATGTACTTTTTATTATGGAGAATTACGTACGGAACTTGAGCAAAATGGTCTAATAATAGGAAATAATGATTTGCTAATTGCAAGTCATGCTATAGCGGAAAATGCAACTTTAGTTACTAATAATATAAAAGAATTTAAGCGTATACCTAATTTAATTTTAGAAAATTGGGATAAATAAAAAAATACACTGTGGCGGTAATGCTACTTACAAATTTCCTATTAAAAATCTTCTTCAATTTTCCCTTTATTAATTAACTTATATATTATCTAATTAAGTTAGTGATTAATTTATTAAGGGGTTTATGAGGAAACAACATATAATAAACAAGACTTTTTTAGATGCAATTCTAGCTAAGAAATGAGGTACTACTGATACTCCTACGAGAGAAATCAACGATCCTGACTTTGATGAAGCAGCAAAGCATTTCATCGATCTATTACTTAGAGCCGACGGCTTTAAGCCTGTTAAAACTGCAGTAGTGCATCCAATCGATAAAGAATCATTACTCGGTGCAGTTAGAGCGGCACAATTTAATGTAATAAAACCGGTCTTGATTGGTCCGCAACATAAAATTGAATCAGTAGCAAAAGTTAATAATGTCGATCTTGAGGATTATCAAGTAATTAACGTTGAGCATAGCCACGAAGCAGCAAAAAAAAGCCGTAGAGCTTGCAAAGAAAAGAGAAGTTGCGACTATTATGAAAGGGTCGCTTCATACTGATGCGCTTATGTCTGCGGTAGTTCATAAGGAGAATGGACTACGTACCGAACGCCGTATAAGTCATGCTTTCTTAATGGCAGTTGCTACCTTGCCAAAACCGTTCATTATTACCGATGCTGCTATTAATATTCGTCCTACTCTAGAAGATAAGCGTGATAAGTGCAGAATGCTATTGATTTAATGCATATGATTAAAGAAGACCAGCAGGTTAGAGTTGCGGTATTATCAGCAGTTGAGACGGTAACCTCCGCAATCCCTACAATCCTTGACGCAGCTGCTTTATCGAAAATGGCAGATCGAGGGCAAATTACGAATGCTATAGTTGATGGACCGCTTGCGTTTGATAATGCTATATCTTTATTTGCTGCAGAAGCAAAAGGCATTAGCTCTTCAGTTTCAGGAAATGCCAATATATATTAGTAGTACCCGATCTTGAATCAGGCAATATGCTTGCAAAGCAGCTAAAATATTTGGGTCAAGCAGTTATGGCTGGTATCGTTCTTGGGGCCCGTGTGCCTATTATTTTAACAAGTAGAGCTGATCCCATGGATATGCGTGTTATTTCCTGTGTACTTGCTTCATTTATTTATAACCATGCTAAGGCGAAGCTACATATCCAATTAGGTAAATAATATGAAAGATGTTATTTTAATAGCTAATGCCGGCTCATCTAGTTGAAAAATTTCTATTTTTGCAATTCAGAATAAAAAAGTTAAGGATAAAATTTATAATATTTTTTTAGAAAAGAACGACCATAAAATATTATGTCATATAAATAAAAAACAGGAATCTGCTACCGATATTAAAGATGATGCTATTGAAATGATGATTGATCTTTTTGAAGATTGGTGGCACAAACAAGAGAATCTCAATTTAATTGCCACCGGTCACCGTATTGTCCATGGCGGGAAAAATTTTAATAAACCGGTTATTGTTAATGAAAAAGTTAGTGAAGATTTGAGAGTATTAATACCTCTAAGCCCTTTGCATCAACCTTATAATTTGCAGGTACTGGATTTATTTCTTCAAAAATATAAAGAAATCTCGCATATAGCATGTTTTGATACGTCGTTTCATTTTACCAATCCGCCTATTACAAAAGCTTTCGGTTTACCGAAAAAATATTATGATAAAGGGATAATTCGTTACGGTTTTCATGGATTATCATATAAATATGTTAGTAGCCATTTTAAAGAAATGACTAAGGAAGATTTACCTACAAAGACTATTATAGTGCACTTAGGAAGCGGTAGTAGTCTATGTGCTATTAAAAACGGTCTTAGTCTAACAAGTTCTATGGGCTTTAGCGTACTCGACGGTGTTATGATGGGTACAAGGACAGGTAACCTTGATCCCGGAATAGTGTTGTATCTTAGCGATCATGAGAAAATGACTACGAAAGAAATAACCGAGTTATTATAAGAAGTCGGGGTTACTCGGTATATCCGGCGAAAGCTCCGATATGCGTACTTTGCTTGCCAGTAACTCACCTGATGCTAAATTTGCTATAGATTTATTCATGTATCACATTGTACTTGAAATAGGTAAGTTAACTGCTGCACTTGAGGGGATTGATTGTCTAATTTTTACTGCCGGTGTCGGACAGAATGCTGTTGTAATACGTGGAGATGATTAGCGCAAAACTTCATGGCTAGGCATTAAAATAGATGATGCAAAAAACCAAAAAAACGAGCATTTAATAAGTACTGAAAACAGTAAGGTTAAAGTTTTTGCTGTGCCGACAAACGAAGAGCTAATCATCGCTGAGGAAGTAATGAAGTTTTTATAACACAAATTAGTTAATTTTTAATTACTTATATCTCTATATTTTCTTTATTAACTTTTTTTGAAATAAAATATATGCAACATAGATATATTTTTAACTTGAATTTGGAAGGAAGTTATGCCGGAAGATTTTGATAAAAAGAAAGCAGAAAAACAAATAAAGGAGATTAAAAATAATAAGATAAATCCATATAATGATGCAATGAAGAAAGATTCTAGAGTGGGTTTATGCAGAGGCAAGTTATAGCTAAAAACGCAGCAGGTTATAAGACAGCATTAAAGAGAGCAGCAAGCAAAAGAAGCAGGTAATTAGTTTAGATAAAGATGCTATGAGACGCTTAGAGAAAATAAAAAGTCGTTATATAGAAGCTGCTCAAAAAGCAGAATTTCAAAAATTTCAAAGCGATCAAGCTCATAAAACTAATCAACAAAAAGCTGAAGCATTTAGGAGTGGTGCAACAGCTGCTGCTAAAAAACAAAGAAAAGAAAATTATAGGACAGGTGGGTGTGGTAAAAATTAAATTATAATTTTATTGCGTTAATTGGTACTGGCTACTATTCTAAGCGTATGTCTATACTTCACGCTACAATCCTAACCGTTTTTCCTGAAATGTTTCCTGGGACTCTAGGGGATTCTTTAGCAGGGCGAGCACTGAATAAAAATATTTGGTCGTATGACGTTATCAATATTCGGGATTTCGGTCTAACTAAGCATAAAAATGTTGATGATGAAGCTTATGGTGGCGGTGACGGGCTTATAATGCGTCCTGATGTGCTTGGTGACGCTATAGAACACGCTTTATCTTTAAATCCTAATGCTAGAATTTACTATCCTTCACCTCGCGGTAGAGTCTTTACTCAAAGCTTTGCTAAGGAGATGTTAAAAAATAAAAACCTTATATTCTTATGTGGACGTTACGAAGGGATTGACGAACGTGTAATTGCAGAGTATAATGTTGAAGAAATTAGTGTAGGCGACTACATTTTATCCGGCGGAGAAATACCTACTCTCACCATTCTCGATTGCTTAATTAGACTACTGCCAGGTGTTTTAATGAACCAAAATACCTTATCTTCCGAGTCTTTTGAAGAAGGCGGGGAATTTAAGGGCGGGCTTGAATGCGGTTTATATACAAGACCTGAAATTTGGCGTGGTCGAGCTGTACCGAGTGTTTTATTATCCGGTAACCACAGGCTAATTAATGAGTGGAAAAAAGAGCAATCACGTATGATTACTAAATTACGCCGTCCGGAGTTACTTAAAGATTTATAGAGTTAAGGAGTAAAAAATGAATATTATTGACCACTTTGAACAGGAAAATATTTCAAAGCTTACTGCAAATAAAAAAATTCCTGATTTTGAAGCCGGCGATACAGTTAAGGTCACTGTTAAAATTATTGATAGATCTATTGAGAAAGACGGTAAGGAAAAATTAACGGAAAGATTTCAAGCTTATGAAGGTGTAGTTATCGCAAAAAGAAATCGTGGTATTACTTCATCTTTCTTAGTACGTAAAATTAGCCATGGTGAAGGTGTCGAAAGACGCTTTATGACTTACTCGCCGGTAGTACACTCTATTGATGTAGTAAAATACGGAGTAGTTCGTCGTGCTAAACTTTATTATTTAAGAAATAGAAGCGGTAAGTCGGCTAGAATTAAAGGGAGACATATCCCTATTGCTAGAACCAAAGCAGTAAAAGCTTAAGTATACTCGGTGAATTTCAAAAATTGGATACGTTGTTCTACAAGAGCTGTGGTGTTCACGTATTAAGTAACTGTTGCCGCTCCAAGGACTTTGAACTCCTTGCTCTTTTTGAAATTGACCTTCGTCTACCGATTCTTCATTTACTCAATACATCATTGCGAGCGACTGAAGGCATTGTTGCATGGATTGAAAAACCTACGCGATGTCATTCCCGCGGAAGCGGGAATCTAGGGTAAAGCAAGATAATCGAGCTTTTAATTTCAAAAATTTGCTGTATTTATATATTTTTTCTGAATTCCCGCCTCTACGGGAATGACATAGGCGGCTGAGGATAATTCTACATTTCCCCTCCAATGACGATATGCAAGCAAACCTACTAAATCCCTAAAGTATCTCTATAAAGTTCAAGCATAACATCCTGCTCGGCAAGTTTATCTTTATCCAATTTCTTTAGTTTCAATATAGATTTCATAGCTTTAACATCAAAACCATGCGAAGAAGCATCTTGGAAAATATCTTTTACTTCTTGAGACAAATCAGCTTTTTCTTGTTCCAATCTTTCTATTTTGCTTATATATTGCTCTAATTGTTCTTTTACTACTACTTCTGACATAAAAAATCGTTTAACCTTTTTGAATTTACTATATAATACAAATATACTACTTATCTTTCAAGAATTGTTCTTGCATTTTGTCAAGGATTCGCAATCCTCACTTATTAAGTATAGGCTGCGGGTGCTCACCGCTCAAAATAAAATTCAATTCTTGAAATACAAGCAGTATATCACTTTTATGCAACGAAATATTAATAATGCAAATTTATCCTTTAAGACTTTTACCTCATAAAATCGATTTTGATTTTATGAACTTTAAAGAAGTTAGTTACAGTTTTTCAATTATTTTATCACTCATTAGCTTTATTTGGATCGGTATATATAAATTTAATTTTGGTATTGATTTTGCCGGCGGTATAGTTATTGAAGTAAGGCTTGATCAAGCTCCTGATTTACCAAAAATGCGAGGGGTTCTAGGTGAGCTTGGAATAGGTGAGGTGGTCTTACAGAATTTCGGTAGTGAGCGTGATTTATCGATTAGATTCGGTATTAGTAGCGAAGAAAATTTCATGAAAAATATTGAGTTAATTAAAGCATCTTTGCAAAGTAATTTTCCGTATAAGTTTGAATATCGTAAGGTAGATTTTGTTGGTCCGCAAGTCGGTAGGCAGCTAATAGAAGCGGGGGCTATGGCTATGCTGTGCTCTTTCTTAGCTATTATGGTTTATATTTGGGTGCGTTTTGAGTGGTATTTCGGTCTTGGTATACTTATCGCCTTAGTGCATGACGTAATACTCGCTCTTGGGTTTATGAGTATGACAAAGCTTGATTTTAACTTAAGCACTATCGCAGCAGTGTTAACTATTATAGGTTATTCCGTTAATGATTCGGTAGTAATATATGATAGGATTAGAGAAAATTTACGTAAATATCATAAAAAAAATATCACGGAAATTATAAATTTAAGTATCAATGAGACTTTATCAAGAACGATTTTAACAGTAATTACCACGCTACTTGCCAATTTAGCCCTTATTCTTTTCGGCGGTGAGGTAATCCGTAGTTTTAGCGTCCTTGTATTTTTTGGGATAATAGCCGGTACTTATTCGTCAATTTTTATCTCCGCTCCGATACTTACAATGTTCGCTAATAGAAGGTTTAATAAAAAAGTAATAGAAAGGTAAAAAATCGTCATTGCAAGCAAGCATCGCCTATGTGGCTAGTTTTTTTCGTCATTGCGAGGAAGTTTACAATAGTAAATTGACGAAGCAATCCAGTAAAAAATTCTGATTTAAAGAATTTTTTATTATTTTTTCTGGATTGCCACGCAGCCTAAGGCTGCTCGCAATGACAATTTTCGAGCCATGTTTGTCTTTCCTTGCAATGACGTTTTGAAGCCATAACGAGAATAGTTTATGCTAAAAGAAGAAGACAAAATTTTTACTAACCTACATGGGGAGCAAATCCATGATTTGAAATCTAGCAAGAAGCGAGGTGATTGGGATAATACTAAAGCTTTGCTTGATAAAGGTAGAGACTTTATTATTGAAGAGATCACGAAATCAGGGCTTAGAGGGCGAGGCGGTGCCGGATTTTCTACCGGTATGAAATGGTCGTTTATGCCCAAAAATTCAGAGAAGCCTTGCTATTTAGTAGTAAATGCCGACGAGTCTGAGCCTGGTACTTGTAAGGATCGTGATATATTAAGGTTTGAGCCGCACAAATTAATAGAAGGTTGCTTGCTTGCAAGCTTTGCTATAGGAGCGAATGATTGCTATATCTATATTAGAGGTGAGTTTTATAATGAAGCTTCTAATATTCAGCGTGCCTTAGATGAGGCTTATAAAGACGGGTTAATAGGAAAGAATGCTTGCGGTTCAGGCTTTGATTGTAATATTTATTTACACCGTGGGGCGGGGGCTTATATTTGCGGTGAGGAAACGGCATTACTTGAAAGCTTAGAGGGTAAAAAAGGCATGCCTCGTTTAAAGCCGCCTTTTCCTGCCAGATTTGGGCTATATGGTTGCCCGACTACTATAAATAATGTTGAGTCTATCGCAGTAGTGCCGACCATTTTAAGACGAAGAGCTAGTTGGTTTGCTTCTATCGGTAAGCCTAACAATACCGGTACTAAGATTTTTTGCATATCTGGGCATGTTAATAAGCCTTGCAATGTTGAAGAGGCAATGGGAATCTCGTTAAAAGAATTGATTGAGAAATATGCCGGCGGTGTTCGAGGCGGTTGGGATAATCTTAAAGCCATAATTCCGGGCGGTGCTTCCGTGCCTTTACTTCCTAAGTCATTATGTGAAGTGGATATGGATTTTGATAGTTTAAGAACCGCAGGTTCTGGACTTGGTACAGGTGGTATTATAGTTATGGATAAATCTACCGACATTATTTATGCAATAGCACGCCTTAGTAAATTTTACATGCATGAATCATGCGGGCAATGTACTCCTTGTCGTGAAGGTACGGGCTGGATGTGGCGAGTTATGATGCGGCTAGTTAAAGGTAATGCCCAAAAATCCGAGATCGACGAACTTCTTAATGTTACGAAAGAAATAGAGGGGCATACTATTTGTGCCTTAGGTGATGCGGCAGCTTGGCCAATCCAAGGGCTGATACGCCATTTTAGAAGCGAAATTGAGGAGAGGATAAAGAGTTATAGCGTGGCAATCTCATGAAATAATAAACTCCTGAGATTGCTTCGTCAATTACTTTGTAATTTCCTCGCAATGACGGAAGCCATGCAACAAGGCTTACAGTCGTTCACAATGACGATTTCAATTTAAAAATAATTAAGAGAGTATGCAAACAGATAATACAAAATCCAACACTAATAAAACAGCTAAGCAAGAGTGGGGGTCTTGTGCTTTTGTAATATGTATCGCTTTACTTATTAGAATACTTATTATGGAGCCGTTTACCGTTCCGACCGGTTCTATGAAAGCAACCATACTTGAGAATGACTATATATTTTCTACGAAATATAGTTATGGTTATAGTAATTATTCTTTATCTTTTTTTGATTTTATTCCTCTTGTTAAAGGGCGAATATTTGCTCGTGAACCAGAGCGTGGCGATATTGTAGTTTTTCGTCCGCCTAACGATATGAATGTTAGATATATAAAGCGTTTAATAGGACTACCCGGTGATAAAATTCAATTGATTGATGACATAATATATATTAACGATAAAAGAATAGAACGCACGGAAGTTGGAACTTATATAAGTGAAGAGGGAATAAAATATTTGAAGTTTAAAGAAACCTTGCCAAACGGTAGAACATATTTTTCTTATAAGCTTGCTCCTATTTTTGGCGTTATATATAATGATAGATACGGTAACACGGATGTTTTTTATGTACCTGAAGGGAAATATTTCTTTTTAGGGGATAATAGAGATCAGTCAAATGATAGTAGAGTAAATCTTGGATTTGTACCGTTTGAAAATTTTATTGCTAAAGCACAATTTATTTGGTTCTCAACAAAAATGACTTGGTGGGATCATGATATAGGAGTTATTAATCTAGTACTAAGGTTAAAGCCATGGATTGAATCTGTTAGGTTAAATCGAATTTTCAGAAATCTTTATAACACGGATGAGTAATGAAATCATTTGAGAAGTTAGAAAAGCTGCTTGGCTATAGTTTCAAAAATCAAGAGCTTTTAATAGAGGCGTTGAGTCACCCGTCTTTAAGACAACATCATGAGTATAAGTATGATAAAGATTATGAACGATTAGAGTTCCTAGGTGATGCTGTATTAAATTTAGTAGTCACGGAAATTTTATTTAGAAATTTTGCAAATTATAATGAGGGGAATTTAGCTAAAATGAGATCATATTTAGTTTGCAAAGAAACAATATGTGTGGTTGGGACCAAGCTCACTTTAAAAGATTATATAATTATGACTTATGGTGAAGAAGTAGCAGGAGGGCGTGATAATCCTAATAATATAGAAAATGCTACGGAAGCTTTGATTGCAGCTATATATCTTGATAGCAATATTGAAACAACCCGTAATATTATTGGGAGATTATGGGCAGAATTTATAAAAATTCAGAATTTAACGGATTATGATTATGACCCAAAAACTGCTTTACAAGAATTGGCTCAAGCGAGTAGCCATCACCTACCCATATACCGTCTGATAAAAAGAGAAGGAGCTGCCCATTCATCGACTTTTACGGTTCTTGTAAAAGTACAAGATTATGAACAAACAGGTACAGGACACTCTATAAAAGAAGCCGAAAAAAACGCAGCACGAGACTTATTGCACAGGCTTAAAGATGTCTAATCAGAAAACAATTTCGGTTTGTATAATTGGACGACCAAATAGCGGGAAGTCGACTTTGCTAAATAGAATAATCGGTGAGAAACTTTCAATTGTGACCCCAAAAGTTCAAACGACTAGGTCAATTATTACCGGTATTATTACCTTAAAAGATACGCAGGTAATTTTATACGATACGCCCGGTATATTTGAGCCAAAAGGGAGCTTAGAGAAAGCAATGGTAAGATGTGCATGGTCTAGTTTGTATAGTGCAGATTTAGTAATGTTAATTATCGATAGTTTAAAACCGTTTGATGATGTAACGCACGATATTTTAGATAAGCTTCGCTCACTTAATATTGTTCCGATATTTTTATTGAATAAAATAGACATCGAATCAAAATATCTAGATGACATTAAAGCTTTTTTAATGGAAAATCATCCTGATAGTTTGCTTTTTCCTATATCTGCTTTATCGGGCAAAAATATTAATGGATTACTTGAATATATAACAGGTAAGGCAAAAATTTCTCCTTGGCTTTATGCAGAAGACGACATAACGGATTTACCGATGCGTTTTATTGCGGCAGAAATCACAAGAGAGCAATTATTTTTTAATTTGCATCAAGAGCTACCTTATAAGTTAACTGTACAAACTGAACAGTGGGAAGATCTTAAAGACAAATCCGTAAAGATTAATCAGGTTATAGTAGTCTCAAGAGAGAGCTATAAAACTATAATACTCGGTAAAAACGGCTCGAAAATCAGAGAGATAGGGGCAAAATCTCGAATGCAAATGGAGCGGTTTTTTGGCTTTCCTGTTCATTTATTTTTATTTGTTAAGGTGCGTGAACTGTGGGAAAATAACCCAGATTTTTATCAGTATATGAAGATATGAAGCTGTCACCCCGTGGCTTGACCACGGGGTCCAGTATTTTTAAAATTATTTTATGGACCCCGTGGTC